>NZ_JBXASF010000009.1:14304-232538 GCF_058809015.1 Caulobacter sp. GW821-FHT11A05
CCCCCCCCCCCCCCCCCCCCCCCCCCCCCCCCCCGCGCCGGCGGTGGGGTTGATCATGAACGCAGCTGTCAAAGCCGCGCCAGAACCTGCCCTATCCTGACAATCCGGCGCTGCCCCCTCCACCACGCGCATCCGCGCGCGGTCCCCCTCCCCCGTCGCTTCGCGCCGGAGGAGGAACTGTGTGTTGATTTCCCGCCCGCCTGTGCTTTGTTCCCCTCCCATTCCAAGGAGCCGCCCGTGACCGCATCCCCCGTCCGTCTCGCCATCGCCGGGGCGCTGGGCCGCATGGGGCAGGCGCTGGAGCGCACGGCGCAGGGGCGCGAGGACGTCGTCGTCACCGCCCGCTTCGATCGCCCGGACGCCGAAGGGGCCGGGCTGGTCAGCCAGGCGCAGGCGCTGGGCGCCGCCGAGGTGGTCATCGACTTCACCGTGCCGGAGGCCTCGGTCGCCCTGGCCGAAGCCGCCGCCGGGCGCGGCGGGGTGGCGTTGGTCATCGGCTCGACGGGACTGTCGCCGGACCAGATCCGGCGGATCGATGCGGCGGCGACGCGGATTCCCATCGTGCGGTCGGGCAACTACAGCCTGGGGGTCAACATGCTGCTGGGGCTGGTGGCCCAGGCGGCCAGGGCGCTGCCGGACGATTTCGACATCGAGGTCTTCGAGGCTCACCACCGGCGCAAGGTCGATGCCCCGTCAGGCACGGCCCTGATGCTCGGCGAAGCGGCCGCGACGGGGCGGGGCGTTACCCTGGCCGAGGCCCGGCTGGCGCCACACGACGGCATCACCGGTGCGCGCAGGGCGGGCGGCATCGGCTTTTCGGTCGTGCGCGGCGGCGGCATCATCGGCGACCACAGCGTCATCTTCGCCGGCGAGGAGGAGGTGCTGACCCTCTCCCACAGCGCCAGCGACCGGGGTCTGTTCGCGCGGGGGGCCATCGCCGCGGCGGCCTGGGTGGCGGGCAAGCCGCCCGGGCTCTACGACATGCAGGATGTATTGGGGCTCAAGGGCCCCGCTGGAGAGTAACCGTCCATGAAGACGCTGACCTTGCTGCTGGCCGCCTCGGCCTGCCTGATCGCCGCGCCCGTCTCGGCTCAGATTCCAGGCTCGCCGACCCTGACGGCGCAGGACCTGTTCGGCCTGGAGCAGGCCACCGACCCGCAGGTGCGGCCGGGCGGCAAGCAGGTGGTCTATGTGCGGGCCAGCAACGACATCAATTCCGACCGTGCCCGCCGCGCGATCTGGATCGTCGATGTCGCTACCCGGGCCCAGCAGCCGCTGGTGACCGGAACCGGCAACGCCATGAGCCCGCGCTGGTCGCCGGACGGCAAACGCCTGGCCTACGTCTCGACGGCCGAGGGTTCGGCCCAGCTGTTCGTCCGCTGGATGGACACCGGGGCGACGGCGAGGATCGCGACCCTGCCGGAAGGACCCGACAGCATCGCCTGGTCGCCCGACGGCAAATCCATCGCCTTCCTGATGTTCACCGGGGCCAATGGCCTGACCCTGACCAGCGGTACGGCGCCCAAGAAGCCCGAGGGGGCGACCTGGGCCGAGCCGCTGAAGATCATCGAGGGCCTGCGCTACAAGACCGACTCAGAGGGTTTTCTGAAGCCCGGAGCCGGCCAGGTCTATGTCGTCTCGGCCGACGGCGGGGCGCCGCGCCAGCTGACCAGCGGCGCCTTCGACAACCAGGGGCCGCTGAGCTGGAGCAGGGATGGCTCGAAGATCCTGTTCTCCAGCGCCCGCGAGGCCGGCTGGGAGCACGATCCCTCGCTGGTCGATCTCTATGAGCTGACCGTGGCCACCGGCGCGGTGAAGCGGCTGACAACCCGCGTCGGCCCCGACTTCGCCCCCGCCCTGTCGCCGGACGGCAGGCTGATCGCCTACCTGGGCTTCGACGACAAGCGCTGGGCCTACCACGACACCCATCTCTATGTGGCCAATGCCGACGGCAGCAATCCGCGCCGGCTGGCCAGCGATCTGGATCGGTCGATCGACGACTTCCGCTGGGCGGCCGACGGCAAGAGCATCACCTTCCAGTACGTCGACCAGGCCGTCACCCGGCTGGGCCGGGTCGACCTGGCCGGCAAGGTCTCGCCGATGGCCCTCACCCTTGGCGGCGGCGGGCTGGACCGGCCCTACAGCGGCGGCGCCTTCGACATGAACGGCGGGGTTATCGCCTACACCCGCGCCACGACCTCGCGACCGGCCGACCTCTATATCCAGAGCGGCGGCGGCGCCTCGGTGCAGGCCACGCGGCTGAACGAGGACCTGCTGGGGGCCAAGACGCTGGGCAAGGTCGAGGCGCTGGAGGTCAAATCCAGCCTCGACGGGCGGCCCGTGGGGGCCTGGCTGGTCTATCCGCCGAACTACGACCCGGCCAGGAAGTACCCGCTGATCCTGGAGATCCACGGCGGGCCGAACACCTCCTACGGCCCCTACTTCGCCACCGACATGCAGCTCTACGCGGCGGCCGGCTACATCGTGCTCTACACCAACCCGCGCGGCTCGACCTCGTATGGCGAGGAGTTCGCCAACCTGATCGACAAGAAGTACCCGGGTCCCGACTACGACGACCTGATCAGCGCCGTCGACGCCGCCATCGCCGGCGGCCATGTCGACGACCGCAATCTGTTCGTCACCGGCGGCTCGGGCGGCGGGGTGTTGACCGCCTGGATCATCGGCAAGACCGACCGCTTCCGCGCCGCCGCCACCCAGAAGCCGGTGATCAACTGGACGACCGAGGCGCTGACCAGCGACATCCCGCTGGTCACGGCCGGCTACTGGTTCTCCAAGATGCCGTGGGAGGACCAGAAGGCCTATTGGGACCGCTCGCCCCTCAGCCTGGTGGGCAATGTGAAAACCCCGACCCTGGTGGTGGTCGGCGAGAACGACTACCGCACGCCGGTGTCGGAAGCGGCCCAGTATTACCAGGCCCTGCAGCTGAGGAAGGTGCCGAGCGCCTTCGTCATCGTGCCGGGCGCCAGCCACGGCGGCATCGCCGCGCGGCCCTCACAGTCAGGAGCCAAGGCCGGGGCGATCATCGCCTGGTTCGAGAAGTACCGGGTCAAATAGTGCACCCCTCGCCGCTGTTCCTGGAAACCGAAGAGGCGGCGCTGGCGGCCCGGGTGGCGGCCGCGCCGTTCGCCCTGATCTGCGCCAGCGACGGCGGCCGGCCGCTGGCCGCCCATGCGCCGGTCCTGCTGGAGGATCGGCGGCTGCGCTTCCACCTGTCGCGGGCCAATCCGGTGGCCAGAGCGCTCGTGGACGGGTCGCCGGTGCTGGCGGTGATCACCGGTCCGCACGCCTACATCAGCCCCGACTGGTATGGCCAGGATGACCAGGTGCCGACCTGGAACTACCTGTCGGTAGAGCTGGAAGGCCCGGCGCGGATTCTGTCGTCTGAGGACGCCGCCGTCCTGCTGGACGACCTGTCCGACCGTTTCGAGGGCGATCTCGCGCCCAAGCCGGTCTGGAAACGGGGCAAGATGAGCGAGGGTCGGTTCGACACCCTGCTGAAGATGATCGTCGCCTACGAGGTGACGGTCGAGCGGTTCGAGGGCATCACCAAGCTGGGCCAGAACAAGCCGCCGGAGGCGCGGGCCGCGGTGGCGGAGGCGTTGGAGGCGTTGGGTGAGACTGAGATTTCGGCGTTGATGCGTCAGCTTTAGCCCTTCTCCCGCTTGTCGGGAGAAGGTGGCCGCGAAGCGGTCGGATGAGGGCAGCACCGGCTCATTGAGATTTGAGAGGGTTCTGGCGCACAGCCCTAGCGTTCCGCTCTGCCCTCATCCGACCCCCTTCGGGGGCCACCTTCTCCCGACAAGCGGGAGAAGGATTCGGAGGTGCGCCGGTCCACGCGCCAGGTGCGGTAGGGCTCGTACCTGACTCCCTGCCAGGTCATGGCGGTGACGGTGATGCACTCCGCCTCGATTTCCAGGCAGTTGAAGCTGGGCGCCACGCCGCGTTCGCGGATCGACAGGGTGCCGGCGCCGACGGCGTAGGTGCGCTGGTCGCCGAACGGGTAGGCGTGGACGAAGGGGGTGTGGATGTGGCCGGTGAGGACCAGGTCCGCCCCGGCGGCGGTGAAGGCCTCGGCCGCCGTCGGCCCGCCCCAGACGTTGCCGGTCATCGGGCCGCCGACCACCTCGACCAGCGGATGGTGGCAGGCGACCAGCTTGAGCGCGCCGGCCGCGCCGGTGCGAAGCCGGCCGATGGCCTTGCGGACCTGGGCCATGCTGATCTGGCCCTTCGACCAGTTGGCGCGGGGCTGCACGCCGCGAGCGGTGTTGACCCCGGCGTAGCTGAGGCCTGGGGTCGGCGGCGGGGCCTTAATGTCGCCCAGCCAGCGGTCGAAGCGGGTCCAGGGCATCAGCATCCGGTAGGGGATGTTGAAATAGGGGACGTCATGGTTGCCGGCGGTGACCACCGCCCGCACCGGCAGGGCGTCGATCCAGGCGCGGGCGGCCTCGAACTCACGGGGCTGGCCTTCACGTGTCAGGTCGCCGGTGAGGATGGCCAGGTCGACCGGATGGTCGGCCAGCCAGCGGGCGGCGCCGGCCACCGCCGCCTGGTTCTCGCCGCCGAAATGGATGTCGGAGGCGTGGAAGAGCCGCAATGCGCTCATGCGGCCGCCTTTGGAACCAGGGTCCGGGGCACGAGGGCGCGGAAGGCGTTGGGCTTGAAGCGGACCAGGGCGGTGCGGCCCAGGCGCACGGACTCGCCGTCGAGGATGGCCGGGATCGGACCGCCGGCCCAGCTGTAGGCCTGGCGGACCAGGGTGACGTTGACCGAGGGATCGGCCCGCCACTGGCCGGCGGCGGCGGCCAGGGCCAGGCGGAAGACGTCGACCGCGCCGGTCGGGTCGAGGGCGGCGGCCTCCAGGCCGCTGGCGTCGCTGTCGACGGCCTTGGAGACCAGCGGGCACATGAAGGTCAGGGCCTCGGCCTTCTCGCGCGGGGCGCCGTCGAGGGAGAACCGCAGGCGGCCGCTGAAGGCCTGCTGGGCGGCGCGGCGGGCGCGCTGGATCGCCAGCCAGAGCTTGCCGTGGCGGGCCGCCTCCCGGGCCCGGGCCCAGAGGGCGGGCGAGCCGAGGATGGCGGCGACGTAGAAGCTGTGCCGCTCCACCGTGCCGCCGGAGATGCGCCGCTCCTCGCCGTCGGTCAGGATGGCTTCCAGCGCCTCGGGCCAGGTCGTCTGGCCATAGATGGCGAAGGGCAGCATGTTCATGGTGCCGCCCGGCAGCGGCGCGACCAGGGGCCCGCCGGGGCCGGCGGCCTCGGCCACGGCCCGGGCGGTGCCGTCGCCGGCGATGACGATGATCAGGTCCGGCTTGGCGGCCAGGGCGGCGGCGATGATCTCATGCAGCCTGCCGGCCTCGCAGCGATGGACATTCACCTCCAGATCATAGGCGGCGAGCAGGGCCGAGGCCTCCTCGCAGACGCCCGGACCGACGCTGCCCGACAGGGGGTTGGCGATCACCTCGACCTTGCGGATGCCTGCAACCTTGCGAAGGGCCGGCTTCTCGGGCGCCGGCTTGCGCCGGGCCGGCGTCTTGCCCCCCGCCACCCGTCAGCTCGCCGGCTGTTTGGCGGGTTCGCTGGACATGCGGCCCTGGACTTCACGCAGGCCCTCGCCGGCGGCGTCGGCGCTCTTCTTCAGGGTCGGCCCGGCCTCGCGGGCGGCGGTGGAGACGCCGGCGTCCATCAGGGCCCCGCCGTCGCGGAACGAGCCCTCCTTGGCGGCCAGCACCAGCGAGGTCCCGCCGATCAGGGCGACGGCGACCAGGCCCATGACCAGGAAGGGCGAGCGGCGATGACGGGCGCGCTCTTCCTTGCGGCCGCGCTCATAGGCGGCGCGCAGCTCGGCGTCGCTATGGCCATGCGTCGCCGCGTGGTGGGGGGCATGGGCGGGGGCTTTGCGTTGGAACAGGTTCATGGCGCTCTCCGGTACGATGGGGCTTTCAGGAGCAGAACGGAAGCGAAAGCCGGGAAGTTCCGGCCGGTTCCATCACGGGAACCCCAGGCGGTGTAACGGCGTTGGGTAACAAACGGGGCGCGCCATGGGGCGAACCCCGGCGCTTGCCTTAAAGAGAGTCCCTTGCGTCCATCGTCAGTCCTGGTCGTCAGCGCGAGCCTTCTGGCCCTGACCGCCTGCGCCAGCGTGCCGGCGCCCCCGCCACCGCCGGCCGGGGAGCGGATGGCCGCGCAGCCCCGTCCCCAAAGCGGCGCCAAGGACGGCGTGAACCGGCGCCAATACTTCGACGAGAAGCGCGGCCGGTACTATTATTTCGACGTCAAGCGCGGGGCCTATTTCTGGGAAAACGGCCAGCCGCGCAGCTGACAGGGTTTCAAGGGCCCCCAGCCTGATGCTTGGGGGCATGGAGGGGTAGATGATGTTTCGCAACCTGATGATCCTGGGCGTCGCGGCCTTGGCGCTGACCGCCTGCAAGACCACGCCGAAGACGGAGGTCGCCCGCTTCACGCCCTGTGAGGACGTCAACGTCGCCATCTATTTCGAGCCGGCCTCGGCCGCCATCAGCAGCGAGGGCAAGGCGGTGCTGCGCGGCGCCGCCGCCCAGGCCAAGGGCTGCACCATCGACCGGGTCGACGTCACCGGCCTGGCCGACTCGGTCGGCTCGCCCGAGGCCAACATGAAGCTGTCCGAGAAACGGGCGGCGATGGTCACCAAGACGCTGAACGGCTTTGGCCTGAAGGACGTCCGCGTCACCGCCGAAGGCGCCAGCGGCGCCCTGACGCCGACCGGGGCGGCCGCGCCGCTGCGGCGCCGGGCGGAGGTGATCCTGCGGCTGTCGCCAAGCACCTAAGCGAAGCGCCCTTCTCCCGCTTGTCGGGAGAAGGTGGGCCCGTAGGGCTCGGATGAGGGCAGCACCGGCCTTGGATGGGCTGCCCTTCTTCGCATGTAACGACGGCGCCGAACGACGCCAGAACGCGCTCGACTCCCCTAGGCCGGCGCTGCCCTCATCCGGCCGCTACGCGGCCACCTTCTCCCGACAAGCGGGAGAAGGGCGCGCCGATGGCGCGCACGAAAAAAGAGCGGACCCTTTTTGGATCCGCCCTTTTCTTAGTCTTGCATCATCGAGAATTGGGGTGCGGAGACGGCTGGCTGACTGTGGTCAGCCTCAAGTCGGGGGGGGCGTCGCCGCCTCCGCAAAGGGAAAACGGCAATCGCGGAAAACCGTTCCCGCCTCAGGTGATTTTTTTCGAAGTTTTTTTGTCGGCCCGCCGACGGTCGTTTCTGGCCAGCGGAACGCCGTTGTTTCACAAGCGTTTTCCCCCGCGAGGGCGTCGATGCGTCGGCGCATTTTTCCGACCGGAAGGAGCCGAGCATGGCCGAAGTGATCCACGACGCCGATGGCGATCACACCCATATCGAAGTGACCGAGGTCCGGCAGGGCCGGTGGGGCCGGCATGCGTTCTGGGTGCTGGTGGCCTCGACGCTGCTGGCGGTCATCGTGCTGTTCTCCGCCTGGGCGATGCGCTCGGGCGACCTGACCGCCGCCCAGAAGACCCAGGTTCCGCCGACCCGCGAGAACGTCCAGGGCCAGGCCTCGCCGCCGGCCGATCCGGGGCCGACCGCGCCGCCGTCCTAGATCCGGGGCTCAAGCCACGAAAAAGGGGCCGCCCGCGAGGACGGCCCCTTCTTCATGTCTGCGATCCGTCTCAGGCGGCGATCTTCTGCCTGCCCGGATGGAAGAACAGCGCCTGGCCGATCGCCGCCTTCACCGTTTCCGGCTGGAAGGGCTTGGTGATCAGGAAGGTCGGTTCCGGGCGCTCGCCGGTCAGCAGGCGCTCGGGGAAGGCGGTGATGAAGATCACCGGCACATTCATCTTGCCGAGGATATCCTTGACCGCGTCGATGCCGGAGCTGCCGTCGGCCAGCTGGATGTCGGCCAGCACCAGGCCCGGCTGCTTCTTGGCGATGGCTTCCAGCGCCTCGCTGCGGGTGGCGGCGATATCGATGACATTGTGACCAAGCTCGCGGACCAGGGCCTCGATGTCGGCGGCGATGACCGGCTCGTCCTCGATGATGAGGACGTCGGTGGCCAGCTCGGCGTCGATGTCAGCCTGGGCCTGGGCGATCAGCCGCTCGACCTCCGGATAGCCGGTGTCGAGGATCTGGGCCGCCTCGGAGGGCGTGAAGCCCTCCAGCGCCGTCAGCAGGAAGGCCTGTCGCGAGCGGGGGGCGATGCGCATCAGCCGGTCGGCGGGGGCGTGGCCGGCGTCGCCTTCGGGATTGCGGTCTTCCAGCTGGGCCCCGGAGGTGCCCCAGATGGCGTGGAAGACATGATAGAGGGCGACGCGCGGCGACAGCTGCTCGGGCAGCGTCAGCTCCCCGGCGGCCAAGGCCTCGAGCGCCACCCGCACATACTGGTCACCGGTCTGCTGGCTGCCGGTGAGGGCGCGCGCATAGCGGCGAACATAGGGCAGATGCGGCGCCAGTCGGGCGAGAAGACTCATGACCCCTCCGTCTCATATTGGTCTTCGAAAAACATCGGGCGCACAGACAGGCGCGCCAAGACGCGTCCGCAATGAACCTGAGCTTCAAACGGCCGGAACGCAACGATGGTTCCACGCGTTGGAACTTTGGTTCATCATATCGGCCGGGAACTTCTCCGAGCCCCGGACCCCATGTGGGGTCCGCGTCATATACATTAGAGCATGTCCGGGCGGCCGAACCGCATACACTTCGGCCTGACATGCTCTGTGGTGGAACCTGAGGGGGTGGACTGCGTTGAAGCGGGACAGAACCAGCAAGTACGGGGAAGAGGCGTCTTCGGACGCCGACGGCATGATTGATCAGCAGCAAACACCGCCCGGCCGCCGAGCCGCCTCCGAGGGCCTCGACGAAGCCCGCCTGCGCCAGCGCGCCATCGGCGTGAAGCTGCGTCAGATGTTCGATGAGGTGGTCAACGAGCCGGTCCCCGACGAATTCCTCGATATCCTGCGCCGCGCCGATAGCGGCGCCAAGCCCGGGGAGCGCTAGAATTGAGCGCCATCGAGGAACTGGCGAGCCTGACCGGGGCCGCCCGCGACAATGTCTTCCAGAAAGAACTGGTGACCTTGATCCCCCACCTGCGCGCCTTCGCCCGCACCCTGACCGGGGATGCCACCCAGGCCGACGACCTGGCCCAGGACGCCCTGATCAAGGCCTGGGACGCCCGCGCCTCCTTCCAGCTGGGCACCAACATGAAGGCCTGGACCTTCATGATCCTGCGCAACCAGTTCTACAGCGACAAGCGCCGCTCCTGGCGCTCGACGCAGCTGGACCAGGAGGCCGCCGAGCGCACCCTGATGGCGGTGGACGATCCCGAATCGCCCGTCGCCCTGGACGAGCTGCGGCAAGCGATGAACATCCTGCCGGCCGAACAGCGGGAAGCGCTGATCCTGGTCGGGGCCGGCGGCTTCGCCTACGAGGAAGCGGCCGAGATCTGCGGCTGCGCGGTCGGCACGGTGAAGAGCCGGGTCAGCCGGGCGCGCAAGGCGGTGCAGGGCATCCTCGAATCCGGGGCCTACGGGCGCGACGGCCGCGCCGCCGGCGAGGCCATGGGCTCCATCCTGGGTGAGGCCGAACGCCTGAGCGCCGCCGGACGGTGAGGCAGTTCTTTCGTGGACGGCTCGGGCCGATAGAGCCCGGGGAAGCGGTCGTCCCACCGCCCGTCCACCCGTCGCCCCCCTACGGGTCTTCGGGCAGCGCCCGCACCATCCGCGCGCGCCTGGCCGGGGCCCTGGCCCTGGCCCTGATCCCCGTGCTGCTGCTGGGGGCGGTGCAGTCGGCCCTGTCGTTCCGCCGCGAGGCCGCCCAGCAGCGCAGGGATCTGCAGAGCGCCGCGGAGCGCAGCGTGGCCAACGCCAAGATTCGCATGGACGCTTCGGCGATTCTTCTGGAGACCCTGGCGCCCGACGTCGTCGGCCTCGACTGCGCCCGGCGGCTGAGCGGCTTGACCCACCGCCTGGACGGCTACGCCAACCTGATCCGCTTCGACGCCACCGGCCGGGTCGCCTGTTCGGCCGGCGCCACGCCGCCCGACCCGGAGCGCCGCGACCGGCCCTGGTTCCGCCAGCTGTTCACCGGCAAGACCAGCACCATGACCCTCGACCCGGGCGTGCCCTACGCCGGCGAACCGGTGCTGCTGGCCTCGGTGCGCGCAGGTCCCCAGGCCGACGGGGTGCTGACCGCCGTCATCCCGTTGAGCAGTCTGCAGCCGGAGACAAAGGAACGGGCCCTGCCCAAAGGCTCCGCCGTGGCCCTGGTCGACGATACGGGCAGCATCATCTCGGCCTCGGACCCCAAGGCCTTCCCGAAGATTCCCAAGGCCTGGATCGACCAGGCGCGCGGGCCGGACGGCGCCCTGATCACCGCCCAGGGCGCGTCCGACGGCGAGCGCGTCTACGCCATCGCCCCGCTGGTCGGCGACGGCCTCTATGTGGTGCTGTCGGCGCCGTCGCGCGGCATCTTCTCCAGCGCCTGGCTGGACCCGCTGTCGGGGCTGGTGTTCCCGCTGCTGGCCTTCAGCGTGGCGCTGCTGGCGGTGTTCTGGGCCGCCGACCAGTCGGTGGTGCGCTGGATCGTCTATCTGCAGCGGATCGCCGACATCTACGCCCGCGGCCGCTTCACCGTCCGGCCGCTGCAGGCCGAGGCGGCGCCGCCGGAGATCCGCCAGCTGGCCGAGACCCTGGACGAGATGGCCGCCGCCATCGTCGCCCGCGACACCACCCTGCAGGACAACCTGACCCAGAAGGACGACCTGCTGCGGGAGATCCACCACCGGGTGAAGAACAATCTGCAGGTCATCTCCTCCCTGCTGTCGATGCAGGAGCGGGCCCTCACCGACCCCGGGGCCCGGCAGGCGATCAGCGACACCCGCCAGCGGATCACCGCCCTGGCCCTGATCTACCGCGCCCTCTACCAGGGCAACGACCTGCGCCACGCCGACCTGCGGCCGTTCCTGGAGGAGCTGACCGCCCAGTTGATGATGACCGAGACGGCGCAGGGGACGGTCAAGGTCGAGGTGCGGGCCGATCCGCTGATCATCGATCCTGACAAGCTGGCGCCGGTGGCGCTGTTCGCCGTCGAGGCCATCACCAACGCCCAGAAGCACGGCCTGGCCGACCATGGCGGGGCGCTGACGGTGGTGTTCAAGGTCGAGGGGCCGGACGCCACCCTGAGCATCGCCGACGACGGCGGCGGCCTGCGGCCCCCGCTGGAGACGCTGGAGGCCAAGGGGGTGGGACGCACCCTGATGACGGCCTTCTCGCGCCAGCTGCGCGGGCGGACGGAGATGTCGATCAACCCGGCCGGCGGACTGACCGTGACCCTGGTGTTCCCGACGCCGGAGTCGGTGGATTAGTTCAAACGGATGATGGCCCGGGCGGAACCCCGCCCTGTCCCTGACGTTTCTTCTCCGCAAGTTCACCAGCCCTGCGTTCCGGGGCGACCCCACAGGAGAAGTCCGTAATGCGTAAGCTGATCGTTCTGGCCGCCATGACCGCCACGCTGGCCGCCGCCGCGGTGACCACCACCGCCTGCAACACCGTCAAGGGCGCCGGCGAAGACGTCTCGGCCGCCGGCGACGCCGTGTCCGACACCGCCGAGAAGGCGAAGCCCAACTGAGCAGGCGAGTAGCCTGAATGAAGACGGCCCCGGAGCGATCCGGGGCCGTTTTTCGTTCTCCCTCCCCTTTATGGGGAGGGACAGGCGGCGAAGCCGCCAGGGTGGGGTACTGGGAGGCGTCTCCGGACGGCAGGGATTGGCGGCATCCGACTTCCCCACCCTGCGAGGCTACGCCTCGCTGTCCCTCCCCATAAAGGGGAGGGAGGGTGCGAACCCTTCTCCGCCGGCGGTCAGCTCATCTCGTACTTGATCGGCAACGTCTTCGGCCCACCCACGAAGTTGGCCTGCGCCAGTTTCGGTTCGCCGTTCAGCTCCAGGCTCTTCAGCCGCGGCAGCAGTTCCTCGAACAGGATGCGCATTTCCATCTTCGCCAGGTGCTGGCCCAGGCACAGGTGCGCGCCATAGCCGAACGCCAGGTGCTTGCCTTCCTTGCGGTCGACCTTGAAGGCGTCGGGATCGCTGAACACCTCTTCGTCGCGGTTGCCGGACGGATAGGCGAGCCACAGCCAGTCGCCCTTGGCGATCTTCTGGCCGCCGATCTCGGCGTCGTCGGTGGCCGAGCGCATGAAGTGCTTCACCGGGGTCATCCAGCGGATGGCCTCGTCGACCAGGCCGGGGATCAGCGAGGGGTCGGCCTTGACCTTGGCGAACTCGTCGGGGTTCGCCGCCAGCCCCCAGACCGCCGCCGCCGTCGAGGACGAGGTGGTGTCATGGCCGGCGGTGGCGACGATGACGTAGTAGCTCATCGCCTCGAAGTCGTTGATCGGGGCGCCGTCGATCTGGGCGTTGGCGATGACGCTGGCCAGGTCTTCGCGCGGCGTCTCCTTGCGGTCGTCGGTGATGCCTTTGAAGAACATGAAGAAATCGGCGATCACCGCCTGCATGGCGGCCATGGCGTCGGGGACCTCCATCATCTCCTGGCGCTGGCGGTTGAGCTCGGGGTCCTGGGCCCCGAACAGCTCCTGGGTCAGGCGCAGCATGCGTGGCTCGTCCTCGGGACGCACGCCCATGATCTCCATGATCACCCGCAGCGGATAGAACAGCGCCACCTCGTTGACGAAGTCGCATTGCCCGCCCATCGCCGCCATGGCGTCGACGTGGTCGCGGGCGATCTGGCGGATGCGTTCCTCCAGCTTGCGGATGTTCTGCGGCAGGAACCAGGACTGGGTCATCACCCGGTATTTCGGATGATCGGGGGCGTCCATCTGCACCAGGGTGCGGACCAGGTGCGGGCTGCCGCCGGTCATCTTGCGCACCGCCGCGTCGGCCTCCTTGGTGGTGAAGGTGGTCGGCCGGTCGCCGGAGTGGAAGAGGTCGTTCTGGCGGCTGACCTCGAGGATGTCGGCGTGTCTGGTCACCAGCCAGAAGGGCTCGACCCCCTCCAGCTCGGCCCGGCCGAGCGGCTGGTTGGCCCGCAGCCAGCGGAAGGCCTCGTGCACGGTTCCGTCGGCATAGGCCTTGGGATCGATGGCCTTGAAGGCGATGTCGTCCGGAATTCGAAGGGTGTCGGTCATCTGTTCTTATCTCCCGCAGCCTGAGGATGCGCCTTTGACGGAAGGGAAGGAAAGGGGTCGAAACGGGCCTGTGGAACTCCCGCCGCGCAAGAACCTTGATGCCTTTGGGCCCGGGGACTGAGAGGTTGCGCAGGGGGACGGAGGGGTGATGTCCGACAAGACGCGATCTGGCGCGGTCAGCCGCCGCGGCCTGCTGGGCGGGGCCGGGCTGGCGCTGGCCGCCGGCGCGGTGGCGGCACAGGAGCCGGCGCCGATGCCGATGCCCGGCGAGGGTCCGCCCCCGGACAGCGATCCCGACTTCGGCGGGCCCCAGCATCACGACACGCCGCCGCCGATGGAGGCGGCGCCCAAGATCGTCGACTGGAACTGGGTGCGCGGCCAGTGGGCGCTGGACTGGAGCTGGGTGAACCTGTCGGCGATGCTGTTCGCCTCCAACCCGAGGATCGTGCGGAACGCCATCGCAAGGCACCGCGACGGGCTGGACGCCAACCCGGTGGCCTATCTGGAAGCCAACAACCGGCCCCTGCAGAACGCCGCGCGGCGGGCGGCCGGCCTCTATTTCGGGGCCGACCCGGAAGCCATCGCCCTGACCGAGAGCACCACCAGCGGGATCGGCCTCGCCTACAACGGCCTGCTGATCGGCTATGGCGAGGAGATCCTGACCACCACCCACGACTACTATGTCACCCATGAGAGCCTGCGGCTGACGGCGCTGCGCAGCGGGGCGGTGGTGCGCAAGATCAGCCTGTTCGACCAGGCGGCGACGGCGAGCAAGGCGCAGATCGTCGGGCGGCTGATGGGGGCGATCACCGAGCGGACGCGGGTCTTGGCCCTGACCTGGGTGCACAGCTCGACGGGGCTGAAGATGCCGATTCCGGAGATCGCGGCGGCGCTGCGCAGCGTCAACGCCGGGCGCGAGCCCATGAAGAAGGTGCTGCTCTGCGTCGACGGGGTGCATGGTTTCGGCGTGGAGGATATCTCGTTCGATCAATTGGGGGCCGACGTGCTGGCGGCCGGCTGTCACAAATGGCTGTTCGGGCCGCGTGGCACGGGGGTGGTGTTCTTCCGGCCCGAGAGCCTGGCGCGGTTCTCGCCGACCATCCCCAGTTTCCTGGCCCCGAACGCCTACGGCGCCTGGCTGGGCGGCTATGATCCGGGGGCGACGACCGGGGCGCGGATGACGCCGGGCGGCTTCAAGGCCTTCGAGCATGTCTGGGCGCTGAGCGAGGCCTTCGCCTTCCACGGCATGGTCGGCAAGGCGGCGATCGCGGCGCGGACCCGGGACCTGGCCAGCCGGCTGAAGCTGGCGCTCAGCCAGATGCCGCATGTGGTGCTGCGGACGCCGATGGATCCGGGTTTGAGCGCCGGCATCGTCAGCTTCGACCTGCCGGGGCTGTCGGCCGACGGAGTGGTGCGGCGGCTGCGGTCGGCAAAGGTGATCGGCTCGGCGGCGCCCTATTCCACGCGGCACGTGCGGCTGACGCCGAGTTTTCGCAACACCGAGGCGGACGTGGATTTCGCGGCGCAGATTCTCAGCAATATCAGGCGCTAGCGCCCTCCCTCCCCTTTATGGGGAGGGTGTCACGCCTAGCGTGACGGGTGGGGTAGTGGGCGGCTTCACCGGCGCCGGGGATTGGCGGCATCCGACTTCCCCACCCCGCGAGGCTTCGCCTCGCTGTCCCTCCCCATGAAGGGGAGGGAGGTTGGCGCGAGCGCGTTCGACCCTGTAGGATTTCGTAATCCTGGAGCCCACCATGATCCGCCGCACCGTCCTGACCGGCCTTGCCGCCGCCTCCGCCGCGCCTGCCCTGGCGCAGGTCACGCCGACCGCGACCCCCGGCGTCGTGCGCCTGACCATGACCACCGCCGAGGGCCCGCTTATCCTGGAGCTGGCCGGCGACAAGGCGCCGCTGACGGTGGCCAACTTCCTGAAATACGTCGACGCCGGGCGTTACAACGGCGGGGTCATCTATCGCGGCATGGCGGTGTCGACCAATCCGCTGATGGGGCTGATCCAGGGCGGGGCCAAACCCGGCAAGCCGATCCCGCCGGTGGCCCACGAGCCGACCAGCCAGACCGGCCTGAAACATGTCGACGGCACGCTCAGCCTGGCCCGCAATGCGCCGGGCACCGGCACCAGCGACTTCTTCATCTGCGTCGGCGACGCCGGCTACCTGGACGCCAACCCGGCCGCCACCGGCGATAACTTGGGCTATGCCGCCTTCGGCCGGGTGGTCGAGGGCATGGATCTGGTCAAACGCATCCTGGTCATGCCCAAGTCACAGAAGGCCGATAACCCGGCCATGGTCGGCCAGATGCTGGAGACCTTCGTGCCGATCCAGTCGGTCAAACGGGCCTGAAAAAAGTTCGAAAGAAAAATGTCGGCCCTGGCGAGGGCCGCCCGTCCTAGGGGGCGAACCGGCCGCGCAGCCTGATCGAGGGAGCGGCCTCCAACGGGAGATGAGACCATGCGTGTTCTGATGATCGTCAAGGCCAACGCCGAAACCGAAGCCGGCGTCATGCCGACCACCGAGCAGGTCGAGGAAATGGGCGCCTACAACAACGAACTGATCGCCGCCGGGGTGCTGGTCGACGGGGCGGGGCTGCATCCGTCCAGCAAGGGCGCGCGGCTGAGCTTCAAGGGCGGCAAGCGGGTGATCACCGACGGGCCGTTCGCCGAGACCAAGGAGCTGATCGCCGGCTACTGGGTGCTCAACGTCAAGGACTGGGACGAGGCCCTGATGTGGCTCTCCAAGGTGCCGCGCCCCGACTTCAAGGACGGTGACGTCGAGGACGTCATCGAACTGCGCCGCTTCTTCGAACCCGAGGACTTCGCCGGCATCGCCTCGGAGGAGATCATCGAGCAGGAGAAGGGCTGGCGCGAGGACCAGCTGGCCAAGGCCCCGAAGGCGTAGGGCGCCCTCCGCAGCCCCTCCCTCCCCTTTATGGGGAGGGACAGCGCGCGCAGCGCGCAGGGTGGGGTACGAAGATCATAGGGCGCCAACCTTCAGGGATTAGCGGGCTCCATCCGATTACCCCACCCGTCACGCTACGCGTGACACCCTCCCCATAAAGGGGAGGGAGCGCGTGCGCCGGATCAACCGCCCCGCGCCACGAACCAACCGTTGCGGAACTGCTCGTCGGCCTTGCCATAGAGGAAGGGGGCGCCGTCCGGGGTCAGCACCGTGCCGCCGGCGGCTTCCAGCACCGCCTGGGCGGCGGCGATGTCCCATTCGCTGGTCGGGCCATGGCGGGGGTAGATGTCGGCGCTGCCCTCGGCGATGCGACAGAGCTTCACCGAGCTGTCCATCGCCAGCGTGGTGTCGAAACGATAGGTCTCGGCCAGCTTTCGGGTGGTCTCTTCCTTCATGGTGTGGCTGATCAGGGCGATCGCCTGGCCCTGGGGCCAGGGGCGGACGCGGCAGGCCTGGGCAGGGGCGCCGTTCACGCGCTTCAGGGCGCCGGAGGCCGAGGTGAACCAGGTCTCGCCGCTGGCCGGCGAACAGACGGCGCCGGCGACGGGGTGGCGGTCCTGGATCAGGCCGATGTTGACCGTCCAGCTGGGGTCGCCGCGCACGAAGGCCTTGGTGCCGTCGACCGGGTCGACGAGGAAGAAGCGCGGGCCGATCTCGTCCGGCGTGCCGTATTCGGACGCATGCTCCTCGCCGATGACCGGGATGTCCGGGAAGTGCTGCGCCAGCAGGCGGGTGATGAGGATCTCGCCCTGGCGATCGGCCTCGGTGACCGGGCTGTCGTCGGCCTTGGCGTCGACGGTCAGGGCCGTGCGCCACAGCGGCAGGATCAGCCGGCCGGCTTCCTCGACGATGTCGGCCAGGACGGCGCCGATGTTGTCCGGATCACTGCTCACTCAAACTCTCCATCGTCCACCACGTCCAGCCGCACGGCCCGCATGTCGAGGGCCTGCTTGCCGGCATTCTCGAAGTCCACGGTCACCCGATGGCCGATGCAGGACTGCACCTGGCCCAGTCCCCAGTCCGGCCGATCCGGATGCCGCACCAGGGCGCCGGGCTCGAGGAAGGGATCGCTGAGCGCCATGGGCCACAGGCTCTAGCGGTTCGTCGGCGGTTTGTCAGGCCTCGCGCAGATAGGCGGTCAGGCCCTCGGCCAGGGTGTCGAACACCAGCCGCATGCGGCGCAGGCCCTTGAGGTCCTCGTGCATGACCACCCAGGTGTCGAGCGGATAGCGGAAGGCGTTGTCGAGCAGGTGGACCAGTTCGCCATGGCGGCGGCCCAGCGCGATCTGGCAGACGCCAAAGCCAAGGCCGGCCCGGATCGCCGCCAGCTGGGCCAGGTCGTTGTCACTGCGAAAGGTGAAGTCGGCCCTGTCGACCGCAAGGCCGCTTTCGCGCAGGCGCTCGGCGAAGGGCGGGGCGTGCTCGAAGCCGATCAGGGGCAGGCCGCGCAGGGCCTCGACCGTGGCCGGCATGCCGTGGCGCGCGATCAGCCGGCGGTGGGCGAACAGGCCGAGCGGGATGGCGCCGATCGGCCGGGCCAGCAGGGCCTCCTGGCGGGGCGGGGCCATGCGCACGGCGATGTCGGCCTCCCGGCGCAGCAGGTCCTCGCTGCGGTTGCCGACGCCCAGCTCCAGGACGATGCCCGGATAGCGTTCCTGGAAGTCGGCCAGGATGGCCGGCAGCACCTCGACGGCGACGATCTCGCTGGCGGTGATGCGCACCGTGCCGGACTCGGCCTGGGCTTCGGCGCTGGCGGCGCGGGTGAAGGCGGCGGCGGCCGAGGCCATGGCCCGGGCGTGGTCGCCGAGCAGGACGGCGGCGGGCGTCGGGGTCAGGCCGGTCGGCGAGCGGGTGAACAGGGCGGCGCCGACGCCCTGCTCCAGCGCCTCGATGCGGCGGCGGACGGTGGGCTGGGCGACCGACAGGGCGCGGGCGGCGCCAGACAGGCTGCCGGTCTCCAGCACGGCCAGGAAGGCGCGCTGGCCTTCCCAGTCGGTTTCGGGCGAGCTCATATATTTTAGACTAGCGGCTCATACGGCTTGGGCAATTCTTTTCCATGCGGCTCCGGCACATCTTCGGCGGCGAAGGAGACCCGACATGACCCAGACCCCCACCGCCCTGATCCTCGGCGCCACCGGCGGCATCGGCGGCGAGACCGCCGACGCGCTGGCCCGCCACGGCTGGACCATCCGCGCCCTGGCCCGCGACCCGGCCGCCGGGGCCCGCGGCCGGCCGGCCTTCGATTGGCGAAAGGGCGACGCGCTCGACGCCAAGGCCGTCGGGGCGGCGGCGAAGGGCGTCCAGCTGATCGTCCATGCGGTCAACCCGCCCGGCTACAGGGGCTGGAAGCGGCTGGTGTTGCCAATGCTGGAGAGCAGCCTGGCCGCCGCCAGGTTGAGCGGCGCGCGGCTGCTGCTGCCGGGGACGATCTACAACTACGGGCCGGACGCCCTGCCGCTGCTCGGCGAGGAATCGCCGCAGCATCCGACCACCCGCAAGGGCGCCATCCGCGTGGCCATGGAAGCGCGGCTGGAAGCGGCGGCGAAGGAGGGCGTACGCTCGCTGATCCTGCGGGCCGGCGACTATTTCGGGCCTCGCCCCGGCAACGGCTGGTTCAGCCAGGCCCTGGTGACGCCCGGCAAGCCGGTGACCGCCATCACCTCGCCGGGCCGGACCGGCGTCGGCCATGCCTGGGCCTATCTGCCGGACGTGGCCGAGACCTTCGCCCGGCTGGCCGGCCGCGAACAGGAGCTGGGCCCGTTCGCCCGCTTCCACTTCGCCGGCCACTGGGACGCGACCGGCGCGGAGGTCACCGACGCCATCCGCCGGGTGGTTGGCAACCCGCGCATTCCGGTCAGGGCCCTGCCCTGGCCCCTGCTGCCGCTGGTCGCGCCGTTCAGCGAGACGGTGCGCGAGCTGGTCGAGATGCAGGGCTTCTGGCGGGCCCCGGCGCGGCTGGACAACGCCCGGCTGACCCACTTCCTCGGTACGGAACCGCACACCCCGCTCGACGCGGCGGTGCGCGAGACGCTGGTCGGGCTGGACTGCCTGCCTCGCGATTCCTTCTCCCGCTCGTCGGGAGAAGGTGGCCCCCGAAGGGGGTCGGATGAGGGCAGCGCCGCCCTTCAAAGGGTGGCTTGAAGATAGCTTCCGAGCCCGAGCCAGAACGCGCGAGCCCACAACCGCCGGTGCTGCCCTCATCCGGCCGCTGCGCGGCCACCTTCTCCCGACGAGCGGGAGAAGGCCCGGTTCTGGCCGTTGGCGGCAACGCCAAATCACCGCTAGACTCGCGGGCATGACCAACGCCGCCGAAGCCCTCCCTCAAGACGACGCCGCCGACCTGATCGCCGATCCGGTCGACCTGGCCGCCCAGCTGGCGGCGCGGCTGTGTCACGACTTCATCAGCCCGGCCAGCGCCATCGTCTCGGGGCTGGACCTGCTGGACGACCCGACCGCGCAGGACATGCGCGAGGACGCCATGGCGCTGATCGCCCAGAGCGCCCGCAAACTGGCCGACCTCCTGGCCTTCTGCCGGGCGGCGTTCGGCTCGGCCTCGACGGTGGAGGTGTTCGATTCCCGCGACCTGGAAACCCTGGCCCAGAGCGTGTTCGGCCATATGAAGGCCAGCCTGGTCTGGGAAGTCGCCCCGGCCAGCCTCAACAAGCCGGCGGCGCGGACCCTGCTCAACCTCTGCCAGATCGCCGGCACGGCCCTGCCGACCGGCGGCTCTGTGACGGCCCGGGTGGTCGAGGCCGGCGGCCGCATCGCCCTCAGCCTCGAAGGGACCGGCCCGCGCATCCGGTTGAAGCCCGAGGTGGCCGGCGGCCTGCTCGGCAGGCCCAAGGGCGAGGCCATGGGCGGCGCCTGGATCCAGGCCTTCTACGTCCACAGCCTGGTGGCCCAGGCCGGCGGGCAGGTGGCGGTGGAAGCCGGCGACGAGAAGCTGACGCTGGCGGCGTGGGTGCCTGCCTGAGTTTTCCTTCTCCCGGCGAGCGGGAGAAGGGCGCCCTTCGGGCTTAAAATCTTAACGGCCCTCACCCTCTCTTAACCGACGCGGCGCACAACGGACGGCTCAAGTTGGGAGTTCTCCTACGCCGTGAAGACCTGCCTAGTCGTCGATGACAGCCGGGTGATCCGCAAGGTGGCCCGCCGCATCCTGGAGGACATCGGCTTCGAGATCGCCGAAGCCGCCGACGGGATGGAGGCGCTCGCCTGGTGCCGCGCCGCCATGCCCGACGCCATCCTGCTGGATTGGAACATGCCGGTGATGAACGGCATCGACTTCCTGCGGCTGTTGCGCGCCGAGCCCGGCGGCGAAACCCCTAAAGTCGTCTTCTGCAGCGTCGAGACCGAGCCGGAGCGCATCCGCGAGGCGCTGGACGCCGGGGCCTGCGAATACATCATGAAACCGTTCGACGGCGACATCATCGAGGCGAAGTTCGCCGAGGCGGGCCTGGTATGAGCCCGCAGGACATCGAGCTGTTCGTCGCCCTGGCCCGCGCCCGCGCCGGCCTGAAGATCGACCCGGCCAAGACCTATCTGCTGGAAAGCCGCCTGGGTCCGCTGGCCCGGCGCGAGAACTTCCCCGGCATTCCGGAGATGGCCGCCGCCCTGCGCTCCCTGCGCGAGGAAAAGTTGATCTGGGCGGTGGTTGAGGCCCTGGCCCAGGGCGAGACCGGCTTCTTCCGCGACCGCGCCCCCTATGCCGCCTTCCAGAAGGAGCTGCTGCCGACCTTGGCGCGGCTGCGCGGCGGCGAACCGATCCGGGTGTGGAGCTGCGCCTGCGGCACCGGCCAGGAGGCCTACAGCCTGGCGATGATCGCTGAGCAGGCCGAGGGCCTGCCGGCCGGGACCCAGGTCGAGATCTATGGCTCGGACATCTCGGAACGGGCGCTGGAGAAGGCCCAGGCCGGGCTCTACACCCAGTTCGAAGTCCAGCGCGGCCTGCCGATCCGCCAGCTGCTGCAGCATTTCGAGAAGGTCGAGGACAATTGGCGGCTGACCCCGCGCATCCGCCAGCGGGTGCGCTGGCGCCGGGTCAACCTGATCGCCGACCTGACCGTCATGGGCCGGTTCGACGTCATCTTCTGCCGCAACGTGCTGAGTATCATGGACGCCCCCTACCGCCGCCGGGTGCTGGAGAGCATCGCCGCCCTGCTGCCGGCCGACGGTCTGCTGATCCTGGGCGAGGGCGAGACCGCCGAAGGCAGCACCGAGGCCTTCCGGCCGGTGACCGGCCGGCCGGGGCTGTACGTGCGCAACCCGGCCTACCGGGCGGCGGCGGCTTGACGCGCCGCGCCGATTGATGCGCCCTCCCGGATGGGAGGACTTCATCACATGCGCAACCTCATCATCGGCCTGGCGCTCGCCGGCCTGCTCGTCGGACCGGCCCTGGCCCAGGAGGGCGGCGTCGAGGAGGTGGTGGTCACCGGCTCGCGGATCTCCGAGTACGACGCCAACCAGACGCCGCACGTGGTGCTGCGCAAGCGGGCCGACAACCTGCTGGTCGAGGTCAATGTCGTCTGCGACACGCGCGACGCCAGCCAGCGGCGGGCCGAGCTGAAGGCCACACTGAAGAACCTGATCGCCGCGGCGGCCAAGGATCCCAGCATCGAACTGGGCCTCGGCGAGGAGGTGGTCGGCGGCATCGACGAGACGATGATCGACACCCTGATCGGCCCCGCCGGCCGCCCGGACACCAGCCAGGTCACCCTGTTGGTGAAGACCCGCATCGTGCCGACCGACACCCTCGACGGGGCCAGCGGACGGGTCGACGCCTTCATCGCAAAGGTCGCCAAGGCCGGCCGCACCGAGGTGCTGGCCACCAACGACGTCAACCTCAGCCTGATCCGGCCAGAGCAGTACCGCGGGGAGGTCATCGCCCTGGTCGCCCAGGACTCACTGAAGACGGCGGGCGCCTTCGGCGACAGCTACGGGGTCATGGTCAGCGGCCTGCAGCTGCCGATCAGCTGGTACCAGTCGGCCCCGCTCGAGCTGGCGCTCTACATCCCCTACCGCATGGAGGTCCGGCCCAAGTAGCGGGACTACTTCGCGAAAACCTTTTCCAGGAACAGGGTCTCGGCCTCGCGCTGGGCGTCGACGTTCTGCTTCTTGCGGAACCCATGTCCCTCGTCTCCGGCCAGCATGTACCAGACATCGCCGCCCTGGCCGCGCAGGGCCGAGACCATCTGCTCGGCCTCGGTCCAGGGGACGCGGGGATCGTTGCGGCCCTGGATGACGAACAGGGGCTTGCGCATCTTCGAGGTCAGGTTCAGCGGCGAGATCTGGTCGAAGACCTTGGCCATCTTCGGATCGCGCTCGTCGCCGTACTCGGCCCGCCGCAGGTCGCGGCGGTAGCCTTCGGTGTTCTTCAGGAAGGTGCTGAAGTTGGAGATGCCGACGATGTCGATGGCCCCGGCCAGCCGGTCGCTGTAGGCGGCCAGCGAGGCCAGCACCATGAAGCCGCCGTAGCTGCCGCCGTAGACGACGACCCGGTCCTTATCGAGGTCCGGCTGCATCGCGATCCAGTCGAGCAGGGCGCCGATGTCCTTGACGCTGTCCTGGCGCAGGGGGCCGTTGTCGAGCTGGATGTAGCGCTTGCCGTAGCCGTCCGAGCCGCGAACGTTCGGGGCGATGGTCACCGCGCCAAGCTCGGCCGCCCAGTATTGCCGCCGGGTGCTGAAGCCTGGCCGGTCCTGGCCCTCGGGGCCGCCGTGGATGTCGATGATCACCGGCGCGCGGCCGTTGATCCTGGCCGGCTTGTAGACCCAGGCCGGCACGCTCAATCCATCGAAGGACTTGAAGCTGACCAGCTCCGGCTCGCGCAGGGCCGAGAGGTCGAGGCCGCCGGCCTCGCTATAGGTCCAGCGGGCCAGCGTGCCGTTGCCGGGATCGAAGACATAGACGTCGGCCGGCGAGGTGGCGGCGTTGAGGCCGATGGCCAGCCCCTGGCTGTCGGGCGAGAACTTCAGGGCCCCCAGCACCCCGACTGGCAGGTTGGGCTGCGGCACGGCCTGTTTGGTGCGGAAGCCCTGGACGACGACGCGGCTGCGGCCGCCCTCGTTGACGCTGTAGGCCAGCAGCCGGCCGTCGGGCGAGAGGTCGAAGTCCTCGACGTCCCATTTAAGGTCCGGCGGCGAGATCGGCGTCGACTTGCCGGTGGCCAGGTCCAGGCTGACCAGCCGCTTGAAGTCGCTGCCCTCGTCGCTGAGCACCAGCACGGACTTGCCGTCGGGGGCGAACTGGCCGCCGCCATAGGCGATGTCGGTCTTCGACGGGTTGAGTTCGCTGACCTGGCCGCTGGCCAGGTCGAGCCGGTAGAGCTTGCTCGACACCGCCGAGATGAAGCGGCCGAGCAGCAGGGTCTGGCCGTCGGGCGAGAAGGCGATCGGGGCCGTGGCGCCCGTGGCGTCCAGCACCTTCCTGCGGCTGGCCGGATCGCCGACGGTCATGGTGACGATGTCGTAGTCGGGATCGCCCTTGCCGACCCGGGCCCAGGCCAGGGTCTTGCCGTCCTTCGAGAAGGTCATCGACTGGTTGCGCGTGCCGGGCTCGGTGAAGACGGTTTCGGGACCATCCAGGCCCATCAGATAGCCCTGGAAATACTCGTCGCCGCCGGTGTCCTTGGCGAAGATGAACCGGTCGCGCGAACCGGGGACGCCCTCGGCGGCGCCGACCGGTTCGTCGAAGAAGGTCAGCTGGGTGCGGTCGCCGCCGGGGCGGGCGACGCGGTGCAGCTGGGAGGTCTGGCCGAAACGGGTGGCGATCAGCATCGAGCCGTCGTCCAGCCAGCTGGCGAAGCTGGCCGAGCGGGCGTTCTGGTAGCGGCGCAGGGCCTCGCGGACGGCCGGCGGCGTCTGCGGCACATTCTCCAGGGTCAGGGTCCCGACCTGGCGCTTCTCGACCGGCGGCGCGTCCGCGGCGAGGGCGCCGGCGAAGGGCGTCAGCAGGGCGGCGACCGCCCCCGAGAGCAGGAAACCACGGCGGATCATCATCTTACGCCCCCAAAAAGAAAACTCAGGCCGGATCGTATTCGCTGACCAGATGCCCCGGCTCCACCTCATTCAACCTCGGAATGTAGACGGGAGCCAGCGGGTCGAGGTCGAGTTTCGACGGCAGGAAGCGCAGGGCCGAGCGCGGATCGAGCGGCGACGGCGGCTCGCCGGTCAGCCGGACGCGCTTGCGGCTGCGCTCGATGGCGGGGTCCGGGATCGGCGCCGCCGACAGCAGGGCCTTGGTGTAGGGGTGCTGCGGGGCGGCGTAGAGGCGCTCACGCGTCGCCAGCTCCATGACCCGGCCGAGATAGAGCACCATCACCCGGTGGCTGATCTCGCGGACCACGGCCAGGTCGTGGCTGATGAACATCATGGCCATGCCCATCTCCTTCTGGAGATTGATCAACAGGTCGATGATCTGGGCGCGGATGGAGACGTCCAGGGCGCTGACCGCCTCGTCGCAGATGACCAGCTTTGGCTTGAGGATCATGGCCCGGGCGATGCCGACCCGCTGGTTCTGGCCGCCTGAAAGCTCGTGCGGATAGCGGTTGATCAGGGTCGGCGACAGGCCGGCCCGGCCCATCATGGCGGCGGCCTCGGCCTCGCGCTCGCGGCGGTTCAGCTCGGGCCGGAAGACGCGCAGCGGCTCGGCGATGGACTCGCCGACGGTCGAGCGCGGATCGAGGCTGGCCAGCGGGTCCTGGAAGACGATCTGCAGGTCGCGGCGGGCCTTGCGCATGGCCTCCTCGTCAACCTTGGTGATGTCACGGCCCATGACGGTGATGGCCCCGCCCAGCTCGCCGCTGCCCTTGGGCAAGAGGCGCAGGACGGCCCGGCTCAAGGTCGACTTCCCGCAGCCGCTTTCGCCGACCACGCCGAGCGTCTCGCCCTGGCGGATGGCGAAGTCGACGCCGTCAACGGCGCGCAGCATGATCTTCCTGCCCAGCAGCCCCTGGCGGACCGGGAACCAGACCTTCACATCCTCGCCCTGGACGACGATCGGCGCCTCGGGTGGGACCGCATCGAGGGTCGGGCGGCCGCCGCGATCCAGCCGGTCGAGGCGCGGAATGGCCTCCAGCAGGCTGCGGGTATAGTCGGTCCGCGGATTGGCGAAGAGGTCGGCGGCCGTGCCCTCCTCGACATAGGCGCCGTCCTTCATCACGCAGACGCGGTCGGCCAGGCGGGCGATGACTCCCATGTCGTGGGTGATCAGCACCAGGGCGGTGCGGGTTTCGCGCTGCAGCTCGGCCATCAGGTCGAGGATCTCGGCCTGCACGGTGACGTCCAGGGCGGTGGTCGGCTCGTCGGCGATCAGCAGGGCCGGGTCGCAGGCCATGGCCCCGGCGATCATCACCCGCTGGCGCATGCCGCCGGAGAGCTCGTGCGGATACTGGTTCATCCGCCGGCCGGCCTCGGGGATGCGGACATGGTCCAGCCACTGGCGGGCCCGAGCCTTGGCCTCCTTGTCGGAGAGGCCCAGGTGCAGCCGCAGGGGCTCGGCGATCTGCTCGCCGATCTTGACGTGCGGCGTCAGGGCGGTGAGCGGGTCCTGGAAGATCATGGTCATCTTCGAGCCGCGGATGCGGTTCAGGGCGCTGGGTTTGAGGCCGAGCAGCTCCGCGCCCTCGAAGGTCGCCGATCCGGTGGCCGTGCCATTCTGGGCCAAGAGTCCCATGACGGTCATGAAGGTCTGGCTTTTCCCCGAGCCGCTTTCGCCGACCACACCCAGGCATTCGCCCTGTCCGACATCGAGGGAGACGCCGCGCACCGCCTCGACGACGCCGTCGGGGGTGTCGAAATGCACCTTGAGGTCACGCAGGGAGAGGACGGGCTGGCGCGGGCTGGACAAGCGGCGGAACTCCAGGGGCCCTCGAGAAACACAGGCCTTCAGGCGACACGATAGCGATCGGCGCCTGACGCGCAAATGAACGGCCTGTAACCCGCCTGCCCGCGATTTGACCTGCGCCCGCCTTGGGCATGCGACAACTTCTCGCAGCGCGATCTTGTCACCTATCGGGATCGCAAGGACGGCGTAAGGTTTGCGGGGTAGGTTTGGCGTCGTTCGGGGATGTTGCGGCCATGCGGCTGTTCAATCTGTTCAGACTTTCACCGCTGTCGGCCGGCGAGCCCTCTTCGCCCGCCCAGCTGGCGATCGCCGCGGCGCCCTGGGCGCTGGTGGCGGTGTTCGCGGTCGCCCTGCTGATCCGCTGAATTCCGGTCGCCGGCGCCGGTTCAACGACCGCGATTCGCTCAATTTGAGCTGTTTATGGTAAAAACCCCTGGCCTGCCGGTTGCAGGCTCCAGGCTCGGCGCGCGTTGTGGCGTGTCGAACGGGGACAGGGACGGGGCATGGACAGGGTAAACGGGAACGGGGCGACCGGGGAAAAACCGATCTGGTGGCGCAACGGCGCGCGAACCGAACAGGATCGTGACGCCCCGCCACGGGTGATCGTCGTCGGCAACGAAAAGGGCGGGGCCGGCAAGTCGACCCTGGCGGCGCTGATCGCCACCTCCATGCTCTATCGCGGCGCCCGGGTGGCGGTGATCGACGCCGACCTGCGCCAGCAGAGCCTGAGCCGTTTCCTCGCCAACCGCCGCAGCTGGCTGCCGGCCGCTCATGTCGAGGCCCCGGTGCCATTGGAATACAAGCTGGCCGAGGATCCGACCCGGCTGGCTATGGCCGACCCGGAAGAGGCGGTCCGCCGCTTCGAGAGCGCCGTCGGCATGGCCATGGCCGACTCCGACCTGCTGGTCATCGACACCCCCGGGGCCGACACCCCGGTGTCGCGCTGCGCCCACCTGCAGGCCGACCTGGTGATCACCCCGATGAACGACAGCTTCGTCGACTTCGACGTGCTGGGCCAGGTCGACCCCACGACCCTTCAACTGGTGCGGCCCAGCCTCTATACCCAGGTGGTGCTGGAGGCGCGGGACACGCGCGAGCGCCACGGCCGGCGCCTCGACTGGGTGGTGATGCGCAACCGCATGGCCGCCGCCGATGGCCGCAACCGCGAGCGCCTGACCCACGGCCTGGAGGCCCTGGCCGATGACGTCGGCTTCCGCATGGGGCCGTCGCTGCGCGAGCGGGTGACCTATCGCGAGATGTTCCCCTTCGGCCTGACCATCGCCGACCTCGCTCCCGGGGTGCGGCCGGGGGGCGTCAGCTCGCCGCGCCATGCGGCGCGGGATGAACTGCGGGCGCTGCTGGTCGCCCTGCGGCTGATCCACGAGGCCGAGCCGGGCGAGCTGGAACGGGCGACACACGAGGAACGCGGGGCGGTGCTGCACCACGTGGGATGAGAGAGCCCTCCCCCATCCGGCGGCCTGCCTCTATATAGCGTTCATGGCCAAGCGCGCGCTGAACGACCTGCCCTTTCGCTCGCCCTACCGGCACGGCTTTGTCCGGGTGGCCGGCTGCGTGCCGCTGACCGCCGTCGCCGACCCGGTCCGCAACGCCGCCGAGACCCTGGCGCTGGTCGAACGGGGCCATGCCGAGGGCGTCGCCCTCATGACCTTCCCGGAACTGGGGTTGTCGGCCTATTCGATCGACGACCTGTTCCACCAGGAGGCGCTGCTCGATGCCGTCGAGGCGGCGCTGGGCGATCTGGTCGAGGCCAGCAAGACGCTGCGGCCGGCCTTCGTGGTCGGGGCGCCGCTGCGGGGCGAGAGCCGGCTCTACAACTGCGCCGTGGTCATCCAGGGCGGAACCATCCTGGGCGTGGTGCCCAAGACCTACCTGCCCAACTACCGTGAGTATTACGAGCGCCGCTGGTTCGCCTCGGGCCTGGGCGTCGTCGGGCGGACCCTGAAGGTCGCCGGTCACAGCGTTCCATTCGGCACCGACCTGCTGTTCGACATCGAGATGCTGGGCAAGGCGGCGGCGACCTTCGCCGTCGAGATCTGCGAAGACGTCTGGACGCCCGAGCCGCCCTCGACCTCGGCGGCAGTGGCCGGGGCGGAGATCCTGCTCAACCTGTCGGCCAGCAACATCGTCATCGGCAAGGCCCGCGAGCGCCAGATGCTGTGCGCCAGCCAGTCGCTGCGCTGCCAGGCGGCCTATGTCTATTCGGCGGCCGGCCCGGGCGAATCGACCACCGACAACGCCTGGGACGGCCAGGCGGCGGTGTTCGAGCTGGGCGCCCAGCTCACCGAGAGCCAGCGCTTCCCGACCGCCTCGACCCTGGCCATGGCGGATGTCGACATCCTGCGCCTGCGCCAGGAGCGGCGGCGCACGGTGACCTTCGGCGACGCGGCCGTCAGCCGGCCCCGCACCCCCTTCCGACGCATCGCCCTGGACATCGCCCCGCCCGAGGGGGTGCTGGAGCTGGCCAGGCCGCTGGAGCGCTATCCCTTCGTGCCCAGCGACAGCGCCCGCCTGGCCGAGGAATGCCACGAGGCCTACAACATCCAGGTCCAGGGCCTGGCCCAGAGACTGAAGTCGACGGGCCTGAAAAAGCTGGTCATCGGCGTGTCGGGCGGCCTCGATTCCACCCAGGCCCTGCTGGTCGCCGCCAAGGTGATGGACTCGCTCGGCCTGCCGCGCACCAACGTCCTGGCCTGGACCCTGCCGGGGTTCGCCACGTCAGAGGGGACCAAGTCGAACGCCTGGCGGCTGATGACGGCGCTGGGGGTGACCGCCGCCGAGCTCGATATCCGCCCCACCGCCATGACCATGCTGGAGGCCCTGGACCACCCGTTTGCCAAGGGCGAGCCGGTGCACGACGTCACCTTCGAGAACGTCCAGGCGGGCCTGCGCACCGACTACCTGTTCCGGCTGGCCAACCAGCATGGCGGGCTGGTGGTCGGCACCGGCGACCTGTCGGAACTGGCGTTGGGCTGGTGCACCTACGGCGTCGGCGACCACATGAGCCACTACAACCCCAACGGCTCGGTCTCCAAAACCCTCATCCAGCACCTGATCCGCTTCGTGGCTGGCTCGGGCGAGGTCGATGAAAACACCGGCGACGTGCTGCGCGATGTGCTGGCCTCCGAAATTTCTCCCGAACTGATACCGGCAAGCCACAGCGGCGAAACCCAGTCCACGGAGGCCTCCGTGGGCCCCTACGCGCTGCAGGATTTCAACCTGCATTACCTGGCCCGTTTTGGTTTCCCGCCGTCGCGGATCGCCTATCTTTCCTTCGAGGCCTGGGGTCCGCACAGCACCCGGCCCTGGCCGGCGGAAATCCCTGAAAAAGATCGAAAAACCCATGATCTACGAGCCATCAAGGCCTGGCTGCGGCTGTTCCTGAGCCGCTTTTTCGCCAACCAGTTCAAACGCTCGGCCATTCCCAACGGCCCGAAGATCTCGTCCGGCGGGGCGCTGTCGCCGCGGGGCGACTGGCGGATGCCGTCCGACGCCCGGGTCGACGCCTGGCTGGCGGAGCTGGACGCCAACACTCCGGACGAGGCCTGAGCGCGCAAGACGTTTGCAGCGCAACGGAAGGCTGGAAATTCTCAAACCCGTGGCGTAAGGTCGCGGCCATCGCGCATGGTGTGCGCAGCAGGCCGTCGGCCCGACATTTTTTTGGGAACCTTGTGGACCCAAGGGTGTTGAGCAGTCGACCGCGGTCCGGAGGGGTTCTTTTCGCATGTCCGGTTCCTTCTCAAGGAACGGGCGAGCGGAAGGGGGTCCGACAATGCCGTGCGGTACAGACCATGCCGAGCGATGGCGCGTTGGCAAAACGATAGAGTGAGGGGCTCACCTTGAAGAAGAAAGCACTGTTGCTGAGCGGTGTGGGTGCGATCGCCGCCTTGGCGCTGGCTCCCGCAGCCATGGCTCAGGAGAGCGGTTGGTACGGGGCGTTCGACCTCGGCTACCACTCGCCCGAAGCGATCGAGACCTCGTCGTCCGGCGCCGCCGCCGACGGCGATCGCTACCATTTCGAAATCCAGCAGGAAGACAATATCGCGGGCTTCGCCCGTCTGGGCTACCAGGTCTCGCCTCACTGGCGCGTCGAACTGGAACTCGGCGGCCGGACCGGCGACATTGATTCGCCGCTCGCCAACAACCGGTCGAGCGCGACCGTGCCGGGGTTCGTCTGTAACCTCGACCTGACCTTCCCGGGCGACTGTGAGACGCCCGAAGGTTCGATCAAATCCGTCACCCTGATGGCGAACGTCCTGTACGACTTCTTCCCGAATTCGTCGTTCCGACCGTTCATCGGGGCCGGCCTCGGGGTCAACTACGCCAAAGTCGACATCGGCGGCCGTTACAGCGGCAACCCGGTGTTCGGCGCTGTGCGTATCGACGATGACGACACGGCCTTCGCCTGGCAGTTCATCGGCGGCCTGGCCTTCGACATCACCGAGCGCCTGACCGGCGACGTCACCTACCGTTACCTCGACGGCAACGACATGACGTTCCACTCGGTCAGCACGTCGAACCCGGCCGTCCTTCCGCATCCTGGCGATCTGGAAGGCCAGTACGAAGACCAGTCGCTGACCTTCGGTCTGCGTTACAGCTTCGCCCAGGCTGCTCCGCCGCCGCCGCCGCCGCCGGAACCCCCGGCGCCGCCGCCCCCGCCGCCGCCTGAACCCCCGCCGCCCCCGCCGCCGGCTCCGCCGGCCTACGCGGCCAAGGAGTTCATCGTCTACTTCCCGTTCGATCAGTCGATCCTGACGCCGGAAGCCCAGGCGGTGGTGTCGGAAGCGGCTCAGTACGCTCAAGCCGGCAACGCCACCCAGATCGTCGTCGTCGGTCACGCCGACACGTCCGGTTCGGCGAAGTACAACGTCGGCCTGTCGCAGCGCCGTTCGAAGGCCGTCGCTGACGCCCTCGTCGGTCTCGGCGTCGATGCTGGCAAGCTGTCGGTCGACTGGAAGGGTGAATCCGAGCCGGCCGTCGCCACTGGCGACGGGGTGAAGGAACCCCTGAACCGCCGCTCGACGATCTCGATCAACTTCTGATCTGATCCAAGGCGACAACGCTTAAGCGAAGGGCCCGGAGAAAACTCCGGGCCCTTTTGCTATGGGGAATGCGCCGGCGTCGCGCTCCCTCCCCTTCATGGGGAGGGTGTCACGCGCAGCGTGACGGGTGGGGAAGTCGGATGCAGCGCACCCAGAGCCTGAGGTCATGGAACTCCAAGACCTTCCGACGTCCGAGCTTGAACGTGGGTCCCCCACCCTGACGGCTTCGCCGTCTGTCCCTCCCCAAAAAGGGGAGGGAGGCGGGTCCGCGCGTCGCCTCTTGGAAACTAAGCCGCCAGCCCCGCCGTCCGCAGCAGGTCGCGCACCTTGTCGGCCGCCTCCGGGCTTCGGGCGATCTCCTCGCGCAGTTCCGGGACCCGCGTCAGCTTCAAGGCCTCGGCCCTCGCCCGATCGGCGGCCGGTCCCAGCGGGCAGGTCTCGCCGACGGCCAGGCGCAGCAGCAGGTTCAGCTTGTGGACGGCCGGCGCCTGGGCGCGGACCAGCAGGGCGACCAGCTTGGTGTCAGCCTCGACATGGCCGCCGATCTCGCCGAGGCGACCCTTCAGCGCATCGCGGTCCTCGTCGGGCAGGCCCAGGCGGTCGATGCCGCGCTGCAGGGCGGCCAGCGCCGTCAGCTTGCAGGGGGGCGTATCGGGCCCGTAACGCATTTCCTTCTCGAACTTCAGGGCCGAGATGTTGGCCCCCAGCCAGCGGGCCGCCTGGCGCTTGTTGGCCGCGCCGGTGACGTTCTCGGCCAGACGGGCCAGGATCTCGACCTCCTCGCGGGCGCTGCGATCCTTGCCGACCAGGGCCTCGACGAAATCGCTGGCCACCAGGGTCGCCGAGCGGGTGGAGAAGGCGGCGTGAACGTCCTCGAGCTGCAGGATGCGGCCGTCGGCGGCGGTCAGGGCCATGGCCAGGGCCCGCAGGCAGGTGATCTCGGCATCGGGGTCGCCGGGCTTGAGCCGCCGGGGACCGACCAGCTCGCGCAACACCCGCTGGGCCAGCGCCGCGCGGACGCTGTCGAACTGTCCGCCGTCCAGCCAGGTGGCCAGGCGGGCGGCGCCGGGCGGCAGCTGCGGCATCACCTTGGCGACGGTGGGCTCCATCTGGATCAGGGCCTCGACGGCGCGGGCCCCGGCCAGGCGGGTGATGGCGGCCAGCATGTCGCCCAGGTCGAGGTCGGGACCCAGCAGGTCGCCGAGGCCGGCCCGACCGCCGACGATCTCCGACAGCGGCTGTTCGATCGCGGCCAGGGCGACGGTGCGGCCGCCGGCCTCCATCGGGGCCTTGTCGGCCAAGTCCAGCAGGCGGCTGATCTTGTCGTCCCAGGAGGTCGAACCGGCCAGGTAGGCAGCGACGCCGGCCCCCAGCAGGTAGCCACGCTCCGGCTCGCCCCACAGCCGCTCGACGGCGGCCGCGAAGGTCTCTTTGCGGAAATCGGGGAAGGCGCCGCGCCGGTGGTCCTTGATCAGCCGGGCGATGGTCCGCTCGATCAGGGTCTGGAAGGTGCGGATGATCTCATGCACGCCGACGCCGCGGGCCTGGGCCTCAGGCACAGCGACCTTCTGCACCGCATGCTGCAGCTCCACCCCCGAGGCGTCGAGCTTCTCGACCAGATCGGCGCGGTGCAGCAGCTCGAACGGCGTGGCCCGCTGGCGCAGCAGCCAGTTGTCGAGCAGCCGGCCGATCCGTTCGCGGGCGTGGAGGGTGTAGAGGTCCTGCGGACTGACGCAGAGGGGTTCGCGCTGTTCGGCGGCCTTCTTCTGCTTGCCGCGCTCGGGCAGGCCCTTGTTGAGGATGGTGACCGAGCGGAATTCGCGGGTGTCCGGGTCGAGGACCTCCTTGGTCACCCGCACGGCGGCGGCGTGGCCCATCTCCAGCAGGGCTTCGGCGGTCTCGACGGCGCGGGCCCGATCCTCGGTCGCGAGGTCGAGCACCCAGCCCGAACCCGGGTTTCGGCGCACGAAAAGCTCGTAGTGAATCTGGCCGCGGTCCATCCGGGTCCCCACTTTCCCGGATTCATTGTTAAACCCAACGCCTTAAGGCGGCGTTTAGCGTATCATCGCCGATACCGTGCGCCGACTTCTCGCCCTATTACGGCGCCTATTGCGGCCATGGACGCCCGCCATGCGTTGCACTGGGCGTAGCGGGCGTTAGTTTCCATCCATCTTTTCGACGCCCCCGAAGGCAAAGGACACCATGGCGAACATCACCCTCGTGGACGACGACGAGAACATCGTCGCTTCCGTCTCCCTGGCGCTGGAAAGCCACGGCCATAGCGTGAAGGCCTATTACGACGGCGCCACGGGCCTGGAGGCCCTGCAGAACGATCCGCCGGACCTGGCCATCCTCGATGTGAAGATGCCGCGCATGGACGGCATGGAACTGCTGCGCCGCCTGCGCCAGACCAGCGAGCTGCCGGTCATCATGCTGACCAGCAAGGACGACGAGATCGACGAAATCCTCGGCTTCAACCTCGGGGCCGACGACTACATGCACAAGCCGTTCAGCCAGCGGCTGCTGCTGGAACGGGTCAAGGCCGTGCTGCGACGAGCGGCGCCCGAGGACAGCGGCGCCAGCGCCGAGGCCCAGGCGGCGGCCAGCGCCAAGATGATGCGGCGCGGCAAGCTGACCCTCGATCCCGAACGCCACGAGAGCCTGTGGGAGGGCAAGCCGGTGCGGCTGACCGTCACCGAATTCCTGCTGCTGCAATCGCTGGCCCAGCGCCCCGGCTTCGTGAAGAGCCGCGACAACCTGATGGACGCCGCCTACGACGATCAGGTCTACGTCGACGACCGCACCATCGACAGCCACATCAAGCGGATGCGCAAGAAGTTCCGCCAGGTGGACAACGAGTTCGACGCGATCGAGACCCTGTATGGCGTCGGCTACCGCTACCGCGAGTCCTGACGACTCCAGGCCCGATGTAAGGCCCCAGTCCCGCCAGCCGGACGCGCCCAGGCACGTCTCGCGGTGGCGGTTCTGGTCGCGCGGATCGCGGCTGGGGCGGCTGATCGTCGGCCTCAATCTGATCGGTCTGGCGGTGCTGATCTCCGGCGCCCTGGTGCTCAACGAGATTCGCCGCGGCCTGGTCGAGGCGCGGCTCGACAGCCTCAGCCTGGAGGGCGAGTTGATCGGCCAGATCATGGCCGAGGCCGCCACCCAGGGCGAGCCGGCCCCCTACCTGCAAGCCGACCGCGCCGCCCAGCTTCTGCAGTTCCTGCAGGTGCCGCGCTCGCAGCGCGTGCGGCTCTACGACAACCAGGGCCGGCTGCTGGCCGATTCCTATGTCGTCGACGACCGGGTCGAATGGAAGGCGCTGCCGCCCGCCCGCAAACGCGGCGAGACCGGTCCGAGCTTTCGGCTGCAGGACGCCGACGCCGATCCCAAGGTCATCGACAAGGCCCGCCGGGCCCTGGCCGACGAGTGGCGCGAGGCCATGCTCGGCGAGCCCGTCCGCAACACCCGCATCGCCGAGAACGGCGACACCGTGGTCAGCGTCTCCATCCCCGTGCAGCGGGTGAAGGCGGTGCTCGGCGTCCTGACCCTGGAGGCCGGCGACGTCGACGAGATCATCGCCGCCGAGCGCCGGGCCCTGATCCCCTTCGCCCTGATCGCCATCGCCGTGACCCTGCTCAGCTCGGTGCTGCTCTACGCCCTGGTGGCCCGGCCTATGCTGCGGCTGGCCGAGGCTGCCGACCGGGTGCGGCTGAACCGCTCGCGGGCCATCCGCCTGCCCGACCTGGCCCGCCGGCAGGATGAGATCGGCGATCTGTCGCGCTCGCTGGAGGAGATGACCGACACCCTGAGCACCCGGATGGACGCCATCGAACGTTTCGCCGCCGACGTGGCGCACGAGATCCGCAATCCACTGACCTCCATCCGCTCGGCCGTCGAGACCCTGGAGATCGTGCCGGACGGGCCGGGGCGCGAGAAGCTGCTGGACATCCTCAAGCAGGATGTCGGCCGCCTCGACCGGCTGATCGGCGACATCTCCAACGCCTCGCGGCTGGACGCCGAGCTGTCGCGGGAGTCGTTTCGGCGCTTCGACCTGACCCGCCTCTTGACCGACATCCTGTCGATCTACGACGCCGCCCGCAAACCCGGCGAGGCGCGGGTGACCCTGGCCGCCCCCGAGGGCGAGACTGTCATCGCCGGCCAGGAGGGGCCGCTGGGCCAGGTGTTCCGCAACCTGATCGACAACGCCCGCTCCTTCAGTCCCAAGGACGGCGAGGTCAGGGTCACCGTGATCCATGAGAAGGGCCGGGTGCTGGTCGAGGTCGAGGACGACGGCCCCGGCATCCCGCCGGACAACCTCGAGACCGTCTTCGAGCGGTTCTACACCGCCAGGCCCAAGGGGGCGGCGTTCGGCGGCAACTCGGGCCTGGGCCTCTCCATCGCCCGCCAGATCACCCTGGCCCACGGCGGCGTCCTGGTAGCCCACAACCGCACGGACGAGGCCGGCAAGGTGGTCGGCGCCCGCTTCGAGGTCACCCTACCGGACAGCCGGTCGTGATTCTGCATGCCGGCCTGGTCGCCCTGCGGATGGGCGGACGCTGGCGTGGGGTGCTGATCGAAGGCCCGTCGGGGGCCGGCAAGAGCGACCTGGCCTTGCGGACCTTAAGCCTCGGCGGGCGACTGGTCGCCGACGACCGGGTGCTGGCCTGGACCAGCGAGGGCCGGCTGTTCGGCCGGGCGCCAGAGACTCTGGCGGGGTTGCTGGAGATGCGGGGCCTGGGGATCGCGCCGGTCGAGGCCCTGCCCTACGCCTCTATCGAGTTGATCGTCGCCTGCGAGCCCGATCCCGACGCCATCGAGCGGATGCCCGAGCCCGAAACGGCCGAGCGACTCGGCGTCACCCTTCCCCTGCGTCGCCTGTGGCCGTTCGAACCCGCCGCCCCCCTGAAACTGATCGCCGCACTTGAACGGGTTGGAGTCCGCGATTGACGGGCGTATCAAGGCCTCCCGCGCGGCTCCCAAGGCCCCGGGCAAGGGGATGATTTTGTGAGAATGCAGGCATGATCGGCCTGGTGATCGTCACGCACGGACGGCTGGCCGAGGAGTTCGTCTTCGCCATGGAGCATGTGGTGGGCCCGCAGGAGCAGGTCGTGCCCATCTGCATCGGCCCCGAAGACGACATGGAGAAGCGCCGCAAGGACATCCTGGCGGCCTGTGGGCGCGTGGATACCGGCGAAGGCGTCATCCTGCTGACCGACATGTTCGGCGGCACGCCGTCGAACCTGGCCATCAGCGTCATGGAACAGACCCGGGCCGAGGTGATCGCCGGCCTGAACCTGCCGATGCTGATCAAGCTGGCGTCCCTGCGCACCCGCGAGACCCTGGAAGCCTGCGTGCACCACGCCCAGGACGCCGGCCGCAAGTATATCGCCGTGGCCTCCTACATGCTGGCGGCCGATAAGTGACGGCAAGGCGCACGGTCGAAATCGTCAATGAGCGGGGGCTGCACGCCCGCGCCTCGGCCAAGTTCGTCAAGCTGGCCGGCAGTTTCGACGCCGAAATCCAGGTCGCCCGCGACGGCCAGTCGGTCGACGCCCGCTCGATCATGGGGCTGATGATGCTGGCGGCCGGCATCGGCTCGACCGTCGAGATCAGCGCCGAGGGACCGGAGGCGGCGGCGGCGCTGGAGGCGCTGTGCGAGCTGGTGGCCAACCGGTTCGACGAAGAGCGGTAGAGGGGACACATTGAATTTCGCGAGCGAAATTCAATGTGTCCCCGCTTCCTTAGACCCGAATGTCGACCAGAGACCCAGGCCGAAGAATCTTCTTCGGAGCCTCTTCAGTCAGCGTCGACGCCTGCAACGGCCGCTGCGCCGGCGCGGCGACCGGAGCCGCCGCCGGAACCGGGGCGGCCGGCGCGGAGGCGCGGCCCATGGCGGCGTCGAAGAAGGCCTTCTGCGCCGCCGTGCGGGCGGGCGAAGTGGTCGGCGCGGGCGCGGGCTGCCAGCTGGTGGGACGAATGTCGGCCATGCGAAGAGGCTTCGGCTGTTATGGTTAGCGAAACCTTAACGCGCCTTGGCAAGCAGGGTTCGCGCCGCCTTCTCATCCAGTTCGCCGATGTGTTTGGCGAGGATGATCCCGTCGGAGGAGATCAGATAGGTTTCCGGCGGGCCGGTGACCCCGAACTCCATGCCGGCCCGGCCGTCGCGGTCGATCAGGACGGTGGCGAAGGGGTCGCCGTGCTCGGCGATGAAGGCGCGCGACTTGCTCGGATCGTCCTTGTAGGCGACGCCGACGATGGTGATCCCCTCGGCCTTCAGGGCCATCAGCTGCGGGTGCTCGACGATGCAGGGCGGGCACCAGCTGGCGAAGAAGTTGACCAGGTAGGGGCCGCCTCCAGCCCTCACCGGGCCGGGCGCGGCGCCGTCGAGGCCCGGCAGCATCACAGCCGGCAGCGGCTTGCCGACCATGGCGTGGGTCTCGACCTGGGTGTCGCGCCACAGGGATTTGCCGGCGAACACGCCCGCCAGCAGGACCAGGGCGATCAGCGGCAGCAGGGCCGCCAGTTGCTTCAGGGTCAGGCGTTTCACGCCCAGTCGTCCTCCAGGCCCTTGGCCTTGGCCTGGGACGCGGCGCGGCGGGCGGCCAGGAGGGTGTCGACGATCATCCAGCCGAGCACGGCGCCGGTCAGGGCGAAGGCGCTCCAGATGTAGGGTGCGTATTGACCGAACTCGAAGTCGAACATGGTCAGTCCTCCGCCGCGCGCAGGGCGGCGGCGCGCAGCCGGCGCAGGCGCACCTCGGTGCGGATGCGGGTCAGCCACAGGGCTCCGAACAGCCCCAGATAGGCCAGGCCCATGATGCCGAGCGTCGCGCCATAGACTGGCGGCAGGGCGTCGCCCTTGTCGGCCCCAAGGGTGGAGGAGCCCTGGTGCAGGCTGTTCCACCAGTAGACCGAGTAGTGGATGATCGGCAGGTTGACGACGCCGACTAGGGCGAGGATGGCCCCGGCCCTGGCGGCGCGGGCCTCGTCGTCGATGGCGGCGCGCAGGGCGATGTAGGCCAGCCACAGCAGGAACAGCACCAGCACCGAGGTCATCCGCCCATCCCACTCCCACCAGGTGCCCCAGGTCGGCCGGCCCCAGAGCGAGCCGGTGGCCAGGGCCAGGGCGGTGAAGCCGGCTCCGAGCGGGGCGCTGGCGCGGGCCGCCAGGTCGGCCAGGGCCTGGCGGAAGACCAGGTTCAGCAGGCTGGCGACGCCAAGGCAGGCATAGGCGAACATGGCCAGCCAGGCGGCAGGCACATGGATGAACATCATCCGCACGGTGTCGCCGTGCAGGGCGTCCTCGGGGACGGTGAAGGTGCGGTAGAGGCCGAGCGCGAAGGCGCAGACAGTCGCCACGCCGAGCACCGGCGCGGCGATCCGCGAGAAGGCCATGAAAGACCTGGGATTGGTCAGGAAAGAGACCATGCCCGCCGTCTAAAGGGGCCAGAGACGGCGGGCAAGGTTCGGTATTCCCTTAGTCGTCGTCGCCGACGACCTCTTCGCCGTCGATGATGACCTGAACATCCATGTCCTCACCGTCCAGCATGGCGAAATCCTCGCCATCCTCATCGTTCCAGCTCAGGCCGCCGGGCGCCGGCGGGCCGCCGTCAGGGCCGCCGTGACGCATGAACATGTGGTCGCCATGACCGCCGCCCCCAAAACCTCCTGGGTGACCACCGGGACCGCCGCGGCGGATGATCTTCATGTGCCGGCCGCCACCGTGATGGGCGTGCAGGGTGTCGAACACCTTCTGCTGGCTGGGGCTGAGCTGGCCGTAGAAGGCGCGGGTGGCGGCGGCGCGCTTCTGAAAGGCGGCCTGGTGCTCCGCCATCATCTTGGCCTCATGATCGAGACGTTCCGGCGTGGTCAGCATTTTCGGCGGCCCAGGCGGCAATTCTGGCGGCTTGCCGTCCTCGCCGTGCTTCATCTCGAACTTGTGGATCTGCGGCTTGGTCGCCTCGAGAAAGGCCTTGAAGGCCGGTTCCTGCTCGGGACGGAGCTGCAGCATGGTGCGCATGTGGTCGGCGCGGGCGGCCGGGTCCATGTGCTTGCGCATCGGCATCGGCCGGCCGGCGTCGTTGCCGGAGACGACGACCTGTTCGCCGTCCTTCATGATGATGACCTTGCGCTCGACCTTGGCTTCGCCGGCCTTCTTGGCGGGTTCGCCCGCCAATGCCGAACCGCCGGCGGTGAGGACGAAGGCGGCGCTGGCCAGCAGGCCGGCATGTCGAAGAATTTTGTTCATGTGGTGAGGTCTCCCCGATGTCTATGGCCGCAGGTTGAAGGGGCGATGTGGCAGGCGGATGTCTGATTTCGCCACATTTGTTGCCGTCCTGTAGCGTTCACTGAACGGCGTTGCGGCATGCCGCCGCCATGGCCAGGGGCGACAACGCCACCGCCCCGGCCGTCCAGCCGAGCAGCAGCAGCAGGCCGCCGCCGGCCCCCGAGCCCAGCTGGTCGGCGTAGAGGGCGGCGCCGCCGAAGATCACCGGCGGGCTGAACAGCGGCAGGACGATCGCCGCCACCAGCAGGCCGCCGCGCCGGGCGCCCAGCGCCAGGGCGGCGCCGATGCCGCCGACGAAGACGAAGGCCAGGCCCCCGGCCAGGGCGCAGGCCAGGATCATCGGGGCGGCGCTCAGCGGGGCCCCGAGCATCACCGCCGCCACCGGCGCGGCCAGGGCCAGGGGCGCGCCGGTGGCGATCCACTGGGCCAGGCATTTGACGGCGCAGACCAGCTCCAGCGGGGCCGGCCCAGTCATCAACAGGTCGAGGCCGCCGTCCTCGAAGTCGCGCTCGAACAGTCTTTCGAGGGAGAGCAGGCTGGCCAGGGCCAGGGCCATCCAGGCCACGCCGGTGGCGACGGGGGCCAGGCGGCTGGTGTCGGGCCCGGCCGCCAGCGGCAACAGGACGGTGATGGCGGCGTAGAAGGCCAGGGCCGGCAGCGGTCCGCCGCCCCGGCCCCAGCCGAGGGCCAGCTCGCGGCCGAGCAGGATGAAGAGCGGCCTCATGCGCCGATCTCCAGCACCGTGACCGGGATCGGCAGGGGATCGTGCACCGCCGCCAGGATCAGGCCGCCGCCGGCCAGGTGGGTCTGCATCATCCTGGCCAGCAGGGCGCGGCGGGCGGCGTCGAGCGGGGCCATCGGCTCGTCGAGCAGCCACAGGGGCCGGGGCGCGGCGATCAGCCGGGCCAGGGCCAGCCGGCGGCGCTGGCCGGCCGACAGGCGGCGGACCTCCAGGTCGAGCAATGGCGTCAATGAAAGTTGCTCGATGGCCCGGGCCACGCCCTCGTCGTCGCCGCCCAGCCAGGCGGCCTGGAAACTCAGTTCCTCCAGGGCCGTGCGACCGCCCTTCAGACCGTCGGCGTGGCCGAGCAGGTGGACGGCCTCATGCCGGGCCGCGTCGGCCTCGGCGGCCCCTTCGAAGACGATCTCGCCGGCCGCCGGGCGCAGCAGACCGGCGATGGCGCGCAAGAGGCTGGTCTTGCCCGAGCCGTTGGCGCCGGTCAGGGCGATGGCCTCGCCGACGGCTAATCTGAAGGCCAGATCGCGGAACAGAATCCGCTCGCCGCGCTGCACCGACAGGCCTTTGACCACGAGGGCGGAGATCATGCCGCCAGCCGACATAAGAAGACCCTGGCGCCGGCATGGACGTTTGCCGAAACCGGGAGTAGACAGCCCCCGACCGACCCCCCGCGCGCACGCGGGGGTGTACGCGGCGCCGCCTGGGACCCTGTGCGTCCCTCGCGAGGTGCGCGCGATCCCGGAAGCGGTTTTCGGGCGGTCCTGAACAGGAAAGGCACTCCCACCAATGGCGTCCATCGACAGCCTGCAAGTCCGCCGTACGCTCAGCGTCGGCGGCAAGACCTACGTCTACTACAGCCTGCCCGTCGCGGAAGAGGCTGGTCTGTCCGGTATTTCGCGTCTGCCCGTCTCCCTCAAGGTCCTCCTGGAGAATCTGCTGCGCAACGAAGACGGCGCCGAGACCGACGGAACCGACTTCCAGGCCATGGCCGCCTGGGTGCAGAACCGCGGCGCGGTGCAGCATGAAATCTCCTTCCGCCCGGCCCGGGTGCTGATGCAGGACTTCACCGGCGTGCCGGCCGTCGTCGACCTGGCCGCCATGCGCGACGCCATGACCGCCCTCGGCGGCGACCCGACCAAGATCAACCCGCTGATCCCCGTCGACCTGGTCATCGACCACTCGGTGATGGTCGACCACTTCGGCAACGCCAAGGCCTTCGCCGACAACGTCGCCATCGAGTATGAGCGCAACCTCGAGCGCTACAACTTCCTGCGCTGGGGCAGCTCGGCCTTCAACAACTTCCGCGTCGTGCCCCCCGGCACCGGCATCTGCCACCAGGTGAACCTGGAATACCTGGCCCAGACCGTCTGGACCGCCAAGGACGCCGGCCACGACGATGAAGTGGCCTACCCCGACACCGTCGTCGGCACCGACAGCCACACCACCATGGTCAACGGCCTGGCCGTCCTGGGCTGGGGCGTTGGCGGCATCGAGGCCGAGGCAGCCATGCTCGGCCAGGCCATCCCGATGCTGATCCCGGAAGTCATCGGCTTCCGCCTGACCGGCGCCCTGCCGGAAGGCGCGACCGCCACCGACCTGGTGCTGACCGTCACCCAGATGCTGCGCAAGAAGGGCGTGGTCGGCAAGTTCGTCGAGTTCTTCGGAAATGGCCTGGCGAACCTGACCATCGAGGACCAGGCGACCATCGCCAACATGGCCCCCGAGTACGGCGCCACCTGCGGCTTCTTCCCGGTCAGCCAGGCGACCGTCGACTACCTGAAGGCCACCGGCCGCGATCCGGCCCGCGTCAACCTCGTGGAAGCCTACGCCAAGGCGCAGGGCATGTGGTTCGACCCGTCGGCCCCCGAGCCCGAGTTCACCGACGTGCTCGAACTGGCCCTGGACGACGTGCTGCCCTCGCTGGCCGGCCCCAAGCGCCCGCAGGACAAGGTGCTGCTGTCCAGCGCCGCCGCCGCCTTCGAAGAGTCCCTGGCCGGTGAGTTCGGCAAGAAGGAAGGCGCCGACGTGCGCGTTCCGGTCGCCGGCGAGAAGTTCGACGTCGGCCACGGCGACGTGGTCATCGCCGCCATCACCAGCTGCACCAACACCTCCAACCCCTCGGTGCTGATCGCCGCCGGCCTGCTGGCCAAGAACGCCCTTGCCAAGGGCCTAACTGTGAAGCCCTGGGTGAAGACCTCCCTGGCCCCCGGCTCGCAGGTGGTCACCGACTATCTGGCCAAGGCCGGGCTGCAGAAGCACCTCGACGCGCTCGGCTTCAACCTGGTTGGCTACGGCTGCACCACCTGCATCGGCAACTCGGGCCCGCTGCCGGAAGCGGTCTCGGCCGCCATCTCGGACGGCGACCTGGTCGCCGCTTCGGTGCTGTCGGGCAACCGCAACTTCGAAGGCCGGGTGAACCCCGACGTGCGGGCCAACTACCTGGCCAGCCCGCCACTGGTCGTCGCCTACGCGCTTGCCGGCTCGATGCGCATCGACCTGCTGACCCAGCCGCTGGGCCAGGACAAGAAGGGCAAGGATGTCTTCCTGAAGGACATCTGGCCGACCAACGCCGACATCGCCGCCCTGCAGAAGAAGTCGGTGACCAGCAAGATGTTCGCCGAACGCTATGGCGACGTCTTCACCGGCGACAAGAACTGGCAGGCGATCAAGGTCACCGGCGGCCAGACCTACGCCTGGGACATGGGCAGCACCTATGTGCAGAACCCGCCCTACTTCACCGGCATGGACATGCACCCCGCGCCGGTCACCGACATCGTCGAGGCCCGGATCCTGGGCGTGTTCGGCGACAGCATCACCACCGACCACATCAGCCCGGCCGGCTCGATCAAGAAGGCCAGCCCGGCCGGTGAGTACCTGCTGAACCACCAGGTCCGCTTCGAGGACTTCAACGGCTACGGCAGCCGTCGGGGCAACCACGAGGTGATGATGCGCGGCACGTTCGCCAACATCCGCATCCGCAACAAGATCACCCCGGACATCGAAGGCGGCGTCACCAAGCACTTCCCGTCGGGCCAGACCATGCCGATCTACGACGCGGCCATGCGCTACCAGGAGGAGGGCCGTCCGGCGGTCGTCTTCGCCGGCAAGGAATACGGCACCGGCTCCAGCCGCGACTGGGCGGCCAAGGGCGCCAAGCTGCTCGGCGTCCGCGCCGTGGTGGCCGAGACCTTCGAGCGTATCCACCGCTCCAACCTGGTCGGCATGGGCGTTCTGCCGCTGCAGTTCCTCAACGACGGCTGGCAGCGCCTGGGCCTCACCGGTGAAGAGATCGTCTCGATCCGCGGCCTGCAGGACCTCAGCCCCCGCAAGCAGCTGATCGTCGAGCTGTACCGCCCCTCGGACGGCCGCATCGCCCGCTTCCCGGTCCGCTGCCGCATCGATACCCCGACCGAGCTCGACTACTTCAAGAACGGCGGCGTCCTGAACTACGTCCTGCGCAACCTGGCCAAGCCGGCGGCGTAGGGTTTTCAGCCCTGATCTGCTCAAACCCTCCCCGGAAACGGGGAGGGTTTTTGTTTGCGAGAGACTCTCACGGCCTCGTGAAGCCAACTTGGCTTCGGGTTCCGGTTAAGTGCGATCCATGAGGCGTTTCCTCCCCCTCCTCGCATTGCTGGTGCTCGTCCCGGTCTCGGCTCCCGCCGCCCCGGCGCCGAAGCCGCCGGTGGTTGTCGAGCTGTTCACGGCCCAGGGCTGCTCGTCCTGCCGCGCCGCCAACACCCACCTGGCCCAGCTTGCTGATGAGCCCGGCGTGCTGGCCCTGACCTTCGCGGTCGACTACTGGGACTACCTGGGCTGGCGCGACACCTTCGCCCAGCCGGCCTTCGCCGAGCGCCAGAAGGCCTATGCCCGCAAGCTGGCGGTGCGCGAGGTCTATACCCCGCAGGTGGTGGTCGACGGCCGCTTCCAGACCGGCGGCGTGCGGGCCGACAAGGTCGACGCCCTAGTCGCCCAGGCCGCCCGCGGGCCGCACAATCCGCCGGACATGCTGTTCATGCAGAACGGCCGCGTCGCCGTCGGCTCCGGGCCCGCGCCGCGCGGCGGGGCCGACGTCTGGCTGATCCGCTACGACCCCCGCGCCGTCGAGATCACGCCGAAGAAGGGCGACAATCGCGGCGAGGCCATGGTCCATAAGAACGTCGTGCGGCAGGTGGCCCGGCTGGGCCCCTGGTACGGCCGGCCCAACGCCTACAAGCCGCCCAAGGCGACCGAGGAGGGACTGAAGACGGTGGTCATCGTTCAGGCGGCCAAGGGCGGGCGGATTCTTGGCGTGCTGGCGGAGAAGGCGTCCTGACGGGGCGGGCGCTGGCGCCGGTGACTGTCTCGCGCAGCGTGACTGTCACCGTCCAGCGGTGACGGTGACAGTCATCCGGCTACGCCGGAGGACAGTCACCCCGCCGGCCTAAACCCGCAGCATCAGGCCGCCGTCCACGCCCAGCGCCTGCCCCGTCACGAAACCGCCGTCGTCGCTGGCCAGGAACAGGGCGGCGCGGGCGATGTCGATGGGCTGGCCCAGGCGCTTGAGCGCCGCCTTCTTAGCCCAGACGGCCGTCACCTCCTCGCGCTGGAAGCTGGCGGCGGTCATGCCGGTGGCGATGGCGCCGGGCAGGATGGCGTTGGCGGTCACCGCATGGCGGCCGAGTTCCAGGGCGAAGGTGCGCATCATCCCGACCACGCCCGCCTTGGAGGCCGAATAGGCGACCAGGCCGTTGTCGGTGTGGCGGGCCATGATCGAGGCGGTGAAGATCAGCCGGCCCTTGCCACTCTCCACCAGATGCGGCGTGGCGGCGCGCGACAGGCGAAAACCCGCCCGCAGGTTGATGGCCACCAGCCGGTCGAAGGCCTCATCGGTGGTGTCGGCCACCGGGGCGCCGTGGCTGATCCCCGCGTTGTTGTAGAGGATGTCGAGACCGCCGAACTCGGCGACGGCCTTGCCGACGATCTGGTCCGGGGCGGCGTCCTCGCCGATGTCCTGGCCGAAGGCGACGATGGCCGAATGGTCGAAGCTGAGGTTGGCGTCCGGCCGGTCGACGGCCAGCACCCGGGCTCCTTCGGCGGCGAACAGTTCGGCGGTGGCGCGGCCGATGCCGCTGGCGGCGCCGGTGACGATGGCGCGGCGGCCTGCAAGTCTGGCCCCTTCAGGACTGGCCATGGCGATCTCCCTTTTCCGGAATGGAAACAGGTGACCGTTGCGTCAGGCAAAGAAAAAGCCCGCGTCGCCAGGGGGGGAGGGGTGCGACGCGGGCTTCTCTTATAGTTGGTCGTCGGCTGACCGCTTGGTGCGATCCACGGCCCCGGTGGGGGCTGGGGGGGCTGTTCAGGTACCGAAGCCGTAGCCGCTTCGATCAGCCGACACTCACCTTATCGAGCCCGAAGCAGGCGGGGGTTGGTCGCAAATGGGGTCATTGCGCGGCGCCATATGTCAGTGTTCACACAAACCAACCCGGCCCCTCGCCAAACCCGCTGATTTGGGTCTAGGCTGAGGATGTCGATGAGCCTTGATCCGACATACCAGTCCCCGCCCGGCGTATCGGTCTTCTTCGAGCGCCGGGAACTGGACCTCATCATGCGCCTGTACGGGCGGATGGTGGCGGCCGGCGAGTGGCGCGACTACGCCATCGCGGGCTTAAGCGAACGCGCCGTCTTCTGTATTTTCCGGCGGGCCTCCGAGCAGCCGCTGTACCGCATCGAAAAGCAGCCGGACCTGGCGCGAAAGCAAGGCGCCTGGTCGGTGATCGGCCAGGGCGGCATGATCCTGCGGCGCGGGCACGAGCTGGCCCAGGTGCTGCGACTGTTCGAATCCCGGAAGTTTCAGGTGGTGGAATAAAAAGAGGCCCCGGCGTTTCCGCCAGGGCCTCGATCGTTTTCCGGTCCGCGCTGAATTAGTCGCGGCGGCCGCCCAGCAGCATGAGCAGGAACTGGAACATGTTCACGAAGTCCAGGTAGAGGTGCAGCGCCCCGATGTTGGTCGCGACCGCCGTGGACTGCGCGTCACCGCCCACTTCGTAGTAGGTCATCTTCAGGCGCTGGGTGTCGTAGGCGGTGAGGCCCGCGAAGATCAGCACGCCGGCCGCCGAGACGATCATCGTCAGCATGGGCGAACGGAAGAACCAGGTGGCGATGACGGCGACCAGCAGGCCCCAGGTGGCCATGATCAGGAAGGTGCCGATCCCGCTCAGATCCTTCTTGGTCGTGTAGCCGAACAGGCTGAGGGCGCCGAAGGCCGTCGCCGTGATCAGGAAGGTCGAGGCCAGTGAGGCGCCGGTGTAGCGCAGCACCCAGACCGCGCCCGAAGCGCCGATAACCGAGACCACCGTCCAGTAGAGGGCCCCGGAACTGGCCGGGGTGACGTTCTTCATCATAAAGCCGGCGGCCAGCAGCAGGACCAGCGGCGCGAAGGCCAGGACCACGCCGAGGATCTGGTAGCCAGCGAAGGCGCCGGTCACCGGATTGACGACGTAGAGCAGGTCGCGCAACGGCGCGAAGTTGGCCACGGCGTAGGCCAGGCCGGCCGAGACCACGAGGCCGAGGGCCATCTTGTTATAGACGCCCAGCATGAAGGCGCGAAGACCGGCGTCCACCGACATGTCGGCGGTGTGCGGGATCGAGCGCGCAGTACCGCGTTCGAAGTCGCTCATTGAAAAACACCCTTTACACTCGACCCCGGAATGAGGTCGTTGCAGCAAATATCGGGGCTGTGGCGGTTTGACGCAAGGGGCATACTGAACCGCCACAGGTTTCGGGCATTGGATATCGGCCCTTATTCTGTCCTCAAAACGGGGGCAGGCCGGCGCGACAGCGCCTGGGCCGCCGCCAACAGGCCACCGACGGCCGCCAGGGCCGCCGCGCCGCCGACCAGGGTGACCACGCCGCTCCAGTCGACACTCCAGGTCGCCTCGAAGATCACCACCACCACCGGCCAGGCGGCGGCATAGCCCAGCGCCACCCCGAACACCCCGGCGATCAGGCCGACGGCGCCGTACTCGACCCCATAGGCCAGCAGGATCTGGCCGCGCGAGCCGCCCAGCACCTTCAAGGTCGCCGCCTCACGGGCCCGGGCCCTGGCTCCGGCGGCGATGGCCCCGGCCAGCACCAGCAGCCCGGCCAGGGCGGCGACGCCGGCCGCGCCGCGCACCGCCAGGCTGAGGCGGTCGAACATCTCGACGGCCTGGGCCAGCCCCTCGCGGACGCTGATGACGTTGACCTCGGCGAACTCGCCGCCGAGCGCCCGGGTGGCGGCCTGTTCCTGGGCGGCGCTGGCCTTGGCGATGGCGATCCAGCGCATGCCGGCGCCCTCCAACGCCTGGGGGTTCATGATGATGGTGAAGGCCGGGCTGAAGCCGCCCCACTCGACCTTGCGCAGCACCGCGACGCGGGCCTCGATGTCGCGACCCAGCACATTGACGGTGATGGCGTCGCCGACGGCGAGGCCGGCGCCTTTGGCGGCGTCAATCTCCATGGCCACCTGGGGCGTCGCCTCGCTCGCCTTCCACCAGCTTCCCTCTTTCACCCCGGCGTCGTCGGGCTCGGTGGCGAAGACGCTCATCTGCAGGTCGTTGTCGTAGGCCCAGCGCTCGCTGTCCTTGACCTTGGAGAGGTCGACCGGCTGGCCCTTCACCCCGACGATGCGGCCGGTGACGAAGGGAAAGCGCAGGAAGTTCTGTTTGGTCAGGGGAACGCCGAACGCCTTTTGGACCGTGGTGTCGAAGGCGTCGATGCGCTCGCCGGGCACGTCGAGGAAGACCACCGAGGGGGCGGTCTTGGGGGCCACCTCGCTGACCTGGGCCAGGAGGCTCGACTGGATCAGCACCACCGAGGCCAGCAGGGCGACGCCCAGCCCGATGGCCGGAGAGGCGGTGCGGGCGGCCGAGCGCGGGCCGGAGAGGTTGGCCAGGCCGATGCGCCAGGGGCCGCTGGCGAAGCGGCGCAGTTTGCCGGCAAGCCAGGCGGCGGCGCGGCCGAGCAGGGCCAGCAGGCCAAAGGCGAAGGCGACCCCGACGATCATGACGATGGCCGACAACGGGGTCGGGGCGGTGATCACGGCCAGGCCGGCGAGGCCCAGGCCCGCCAGGACCGTGGCCCAGGTCTCCAGGCCCCAGCCGACCCGGCCGGCCAGGTCACGGCGGAACAGGGCCGAGGGCGGCGTGGAACGGGCCCGGGCCAGGGGCACGAGGCTGAAGGCGGCGGCGGCCAGCAGGCCGAAGGCGGCGGCCTTCAACAGGGGCATGGGATAGACGGCGAACAGGGCCGGGATCGGCAGCTTGTCCTTGGCCAGCTCGCCGAGGATCAGCGGGGCGCTGGCCCCGATGGCCAGGCCGATGCCGACCCCGAGCAGGGCCAGGACGGCGACCTGGATCAGGTACATGTTGCGGATCAGCACCCCCTGCGCGCCGAGCGCCTTGAGCGTGGCGATGGAGGGCTTGCGGGCCTCCAGATAGGCGCCGACGGCGCCGGCGACGCCGAGGCCGCCGGCCACCAGGGAGGCCAGTCCGATGAAGCCGAGGAAGTATTCCAGCTGGTCGATCAGCCGTTTGACGCCGTTGGCGGCCTCGTCGCGTGTGCGGACCTCCAGGCCGCCCACGGCCGGGCCGCGACGCGGCGGGCCCGCCTGGCGCCCGCCCGGGCGGCGCTGGCCGAGACCGTCCTTGGGGCGCTGGGGATCGAGGACGCGGGCGGCGGCGTTGGCGTCGGCCCCTTTCGGCAGGGCGATGCGGGCGGTCTCGCCGCGGTCGGGCAGGCCCTCGGCCAGGAAGCCGCCGTCCTCGACGGCCTTCAGGCTGGTCAGGACCCGGGGGGCCATGCTGAAGCCGCGGCCCAGGCGGTCGGGTTCGGAGACGAGGACGGCGCGGGCGACGAATTTGGCCTCGCCGATCAGGAAATGGTCGCCGAGCTTGAGGCCCAGGCGGTCGAACAGGGCCTGTTCGATGGCGGCGCCGGTAGCGTCGCCTTCGGGGGCGAAGGCGGCGTCCAAGGTCGGCGCGCCGGTCAGCTGGACCTTGCCGACCAGAGGGTAGCCGGGGCTGACCCCGCGCAGTTCGACCAGGCGCCGCTCGCCGTTCGGGGCCTCGGCCATGGCGGCCTGGCCGGCGGAGAAGACGGTGGTCCCCATGGCCTGGAACGTCGCCCGCTCCCGCGGCGTGAAGCGGCGGTCCTCGACGCTGACCCGCAGGTCGCCGCCGAGGATTTCACGGCCCTGGGTGGCCAGGCCCTGACGGAAGGCCTCGGCCGTCGAGCCGGCGGCGGCGATGGCGGCGACGCCGAGCGCCAGGCAGGCCAGGAAGATGCGGAATCCGGCGACGCCGGAGCGCAGTTCACGGGCGGCGAAGCGGAAGGAGAGCGGCAGGCTCACGCCACGATCCGCCCGTCGCCCATGGTCACCGTGCGATCGGCCCGCGCCGCCAGATGGGCGTCGTGGGTGACCAGGACCAGGGCGGCGCCGGTCTGGGCGACGAGGTCGAACATCAGGTCGGCGACGGCGTGGGCGTTGACGCCGTCGAGGTTGCCGGTCGGCTCATCGGCGAACAGGAGCTTGGGCTCAACGGCCAGGGCGCGGGCCAGGGCGACGCGCTGCTGCTCGCCGCCCGACAGCTGGTGCGGGTAGTGGGTCAAGCGTTCCGCCAGGCCGACCTTGGCCAGCCACTGGCGGGCCGTCTCGTCGGCGCCTTTGCGGCCGGCGATCTCCAGCGGGGTGGAGACGTTTTCCAGGGCGGTCATGTTGGGCAGCAGGTGGAAGCTCTGGAACACCAAGCTGACCTGGGCCCGCCGCAGTTTCGCCCGGCCGTCCTCCGACAGTTTGCCCATGTCCTGTCCGAACAAGGCCACCGACCCGCTGGTCGGCCGCTCCAGTCCCGCCGCCACGGCGATCAGCGACGACTTGCCCGAGCCCGAAGGGCCGACCACGGCCACCCGTTCTCCAGGGGCGACGTCGAGGTCGACGCCCTTGAGGATCTCCACCGGCCCGGCCGCCGAGGGCAGGGTCAGGGTGACCGCTTCAAGCCGAAGCGGCGGGGTCGTCGTCTGGGCGTCGAACATATTTGGAGTCGGCCTGTTGAAACGGGGAGGAAGCGTTTGGGAAAGCGATGACCTCACCTACATAGGGCGCTGAGATGGCGAACACACCTGAACGATCTTTCACGCGTCCGCTGACGAGACGCGCCGCGCTGGCCGGCCTGGCGCTGCTGCCGGCCGGGCCGGCGCTGGCCCAGGGCAAGCCCCGCATCGTCACCGTGCTAGGCGACAGCATCACGGCGGGCCTGGGCCTGCCGCGCAACCTCGCCCTGCCGGCCATGCTGGAGGCCGAGCTGAAGCGGCTGGGCAGAAACGTGAAGGTGCGCGGGGCGGGGGTGTCGGGCGACACCTCGGCGGCCGGGCTGGCGCGGGTCGACTTCAGCGTCCAGGCCGACACCTCGGTCTGCGTGGTGGCGTTCGGCGGCAATGACCTGCTGCAAGGGCTGGACCCGAAGCGGACCAGCAGCAACCTCGACCGTATCATCGGCAAGCTGCAGGCGCGGCGCATCAAGGTGGTGCTGGCCGGCATGGCGCCGCCGCCGGCTCTGGGCCGCAGCTACGCGCGGGACTTCTCGGCGATCTTTCCGACCCTGGCCAAAAAGCACGGGGTGGCCATCTACCCCAACCTGCTGGCCGGAGTGGGCGGCATTCCGCGGCTGAACCAGCGGGACGGCATCCACCCGAACGCCGAAGGGGTGCGGATCATCGTCCGCGGCCTGGCGCCGGTGGTGGCGCGGGCTTTGGGTTAGGTCCACCGGACCGAACCGTTTGAATTTCAGGGGATAGAGGGGCGCATGCAGTATTCACAACTCGGACGCACGGGCATTTCGGTGTCGCGGTGCTGCCTGGGCACCATGACCTGGGGCTCGCAGAACAGCGAGGCCGAGGCGCACGAACAGATGGATCACGCGCTCGAACGCGGGGTGAACTTCTGGGACACGGCCGAGATGTACGCCTCGCCGCCGACGCCGGAGACGCAAGGCTCGACCGAGCGGCACATCGGCAGCTGGTTCGCGAGGACGGGAAAGCGGGACCAGGTGGTGCTGGCCTCGAAGGTGGCCGGGCGCTCGCCGATGACCTGGCTGCGGGCCGACGGCTCGCCGACGACGCAGACCAAGGCGCAAATCGACGAGGCGGTCGAGGCCTCCCTCAAGCGACTGCAGACAGACTACATCGACCTCTACCAGCTGCACTGGCCTGACCGGCCGGTACAGATTTTCGGCGGCATGACCTTTCGCGACTACGCGCCGGGTTACGAGGGGTTCGAGGCCATCCTCTCGGCGCTCGACGCCCATGTGAAGGCCGGCCGCATCCGCGCCGTGGGCCTGAGCAACGAGACGTCCTGGGGGGTGATGAAGTTCATCGAGGTCGCCGATCGGCTGGGACTGCCGCGCGTCGCCTCGATCCAGAACGCCTACAGCCTGGTCAACCGGGTCTATGAGTACGGCCTGGCCGAGGTCGGCATGCGCGAGGAGGTAGGCCTGCTGCCCTATTCGCCGCTGGCCCAGGGGGCGCTGACCGGCAAGTACCTGGACGGCGCCCTGCCGCCGGGGGCCCGCAAGACCCTGTACAACCGCATGCAGCGCTACGATGGGCCGGGGTCGCAGGAAGCGATCCGAAGCTATGTGGCGCTGGCGGCCGAGTATGGCATCGACCCGGCCACCCTGGCCCTGAAGTTCTGCGACAGCCGGCCGTTCGTCACCTCGACCATCATCGGGGCCACCTCAATGGCCCAGCTGACCACCGACATCGACGCCTTCGACTACGAATGGACACCGGCGCTGGACAAGGCGGTCGATGCGCTGCACGTGGAGCGTCCCAACCCTTGCCCATAGGGGCTCGACAGCCGGACAGACCGGCAGATTCCATGCTTCGACTTTTCACCGCTATCGCCATTCCCTGGGACATCGCCCAGGGTCTGGCCGAGCATCAGACGGGCCTCAACGGCGCCGGCTGGCGCACGGCCGAGCAGCTGCACATCACGCTCAGGTTCGTTGGCGACCTGGCGGAGAACAAGGCCGCCGACCTCGACGCCGAGCTGTCGGCCATCGTCTGTGAGCCGTTCGAGCTGGAGCTGACCGGGGTCGGCCATTTCGGCGAGGCGGCGGACATCCACGCCATCTGGGCCGGGGTGTCGGAAAACGCCGCCCTGATCCGGCTGCAGAAGCGTTGCGAGAGCGCCGCGCGGCGGGCGGGACTGGCGGCGGATACGCGGCTCTACCGGCCGCATGTGACCCTGGCCTACCTCAAGCGGCCGGACGCCGGGGCGGTGATGGACTGGGAGGCGGCCAACAACCTGCTGCACAGCCCGGTCTTCACCGTGAAACGGTTCGGACTGTATTCCAGCCATCGGACGCGCGACGGGTCGGCGTATCGGCTGGAGGGGGACTATCGGCTGCGGTGAACATCCTAAGCTGGTGAGCGTGGATCTGGGGTCACACCTTCACCGCGTGGTCCTTCAGCACCCCCAGCGGGACAATCGCCAAGGTCTCCTCATGCGTCGATTCCAGCACCAGCTGGGGGGCGCAGCCGTCGTCCAACGCCTCTTTCCAGCGCGGGGCGCAGAGGCACCAGCGGTCGCCGGGCTTGAGGCCCGCGAAGCCGTACTCCGGGCGCGGGGTGGAGAGGTCGTTGCCCTGCCGGGCGCTGTAGGCGAGGAAATCGGCGGTCATCACCGCGCAGACGGTGTGCAGTCCGGTGTCCTGCGGCCCGGTCTCGCAACAGCCGTTGCGGTAGAAACCGGTCACCGGGTCCAGCGAACAGGGGATCAGTTCGCCGCCCAGCACATTGAGGGCATCGGGGTCGTAGCGGGTCATGGGCCCATCCTGCGCTCATCGAGGCAGAGCCGCCAGAGGGGGCGCGAGCCGGCTTTGCGGTCTGGCGGCACGGGGCCTGCACGGCTAAGGAGGTTGCGACCCCGACCGCGCCAGAATGAGCCCGCCCCGACCCGATGACCGACACCCCCCGTCCCCGCCGCAGCGCCCTCTACATGCCGGCCTCGAACGCGAAAGCCATCGAGAAGGCGCGGACCCTGCCGTGCGACGTGGTCATCCTGGACCTGGAGGACGCCGTCGCGCCCGAGGCCAAGGAAACCGCCCGGATGCAGGCGGTCGAGGCGGTCAAGGCCGGCGGCTTCGGCCGGCGCGAGATTGTCATTCGGGTGAACGGCCTGGACACCCCCTGGGGGGCCGCCGACCTGGCGGTGGCGGCGGGCGCGGGAGCCGACGCCATCCTGGTTCCCAAGGTCAGCAGCGCCGCCGACGTGAAAGCCTATGACGCCGCCATCGAAAAGGCGCCAGCGGCCACAAAGCTGTGGGCGATGATCGAGACCTGCGCCGCCCTGTTCGCCCTCAACGAGATCGCCGCCACGGCGAAGGACAGCCGGCTGACGACCTGGGTGATGGGCACCAACGACCTGGCCAAGGAGATGCGCTGTCATCAGACGGCCGATCGCGCGCCCTTCTGGGGGCCGCTGAGCCTGTCGGTGGCGGCGGCGCGGGCCCATGGCCTGACCATCCTCGACGGGGTGCACAACGACATCGACAACGTCGAGAGTCTGGTCGCCGTCTGTGAGCAGGGCGTTCAGTTCGGCTTCGACGGCAAGACGCTGATCCATCCCAAACAGATCGAACCCTGCAACCTGGTGTTCTCGCCGGCTCCCGGCGAGGTCCATTGGGCGCGCAGCGTCATCGCCGCCTTCGCCCTGCCGGAAAACGCCGGCAAGGGGGCGATCCGTGTCGAGGGCCGGATGGCCGAGCTGTTGCATCTGGACCAGGCGCGGCGGCTGGTGGCGGTGTCGGAAGCCATCGCGGAAGCGGACGCGGCATGAGGGGCGGGCTGGCTCTTGCCGCTATGATGGCGCTGCTGGCCGGGCCGGTCCTGGCCCAGGAGCAGTCGGCCGACCCGATCGGCGATGTGCTGTCGGGCCTGGCCGCCCAGCAGGGCATGGACGACGACGCGGCGGAGTCGCCGACGGCGACGTCTCCCGAGGCGGAGCCGGACGCCGCAGCCCAGTCCCAGGCCAAGGACGAAAGCGCCGATGGCGACGCCGAGGATCCGGGCGAGGCCGGTTCGCTGCCGGAGCCGGCGGCGCCATCGACCTACACGCCCGCGCCGGCCTATGCGGCCCCGACCCCCTTCAGTCCGCCGCCGCCGGTTTCGCGCCTGCCGCAGCTGGACCGGCCGGTGATGATCGACGAGCTGTACCGCACCCCCGAGGCCCCGCCGACGCCGGTCGAGCAGGCCTATGAGAGCCGCATCCGGGGCGGGCTGAACGCCGCCCAGGGGCTGCAGGGGCCGCTGGACGGCGGTTGGGTGCTGCGCGGGCCGGACGGGCGGACGCTGTACGGGCTGCAGCTGGTCGACAAGGGCACGGGGGCCATCCTGCTGGAGGGCGCCTGGCGGTCGATGAAGCCGGGCCAGCCGGCCGGCCAGGTGGGTCTGGTCGACAGCATCTCGCGCACCGCGACCGGCGGGGTCGACATCCGCTTCACGCCGCGCGGGGCGCGGGAGGCCTCGGTGCTGCAGCTGGAGCCGACGAGCGGCGGCTGGGGCGGGACGCTGTGGGAGGCGGGGACCAACCGGACGGTGACCCTTCGGCGGAACTGAGCGCCCTTCCCTCTCCTATGATCCGCTCATACCGGCATTCGCCGGGATGAGCGGTCTTATAGGTTTAGGGGCCGTGTTTTCGCCTCCAAGCAACACCATGTTGCAACCCGAAGGACGACCAACGACTTTAGGGCCGACATGACCCATGACCTGAACCGCCGCGCGACGCTTGCCGGCCTGATCGCCCTTCCCGCTGGTTTGGCCGCCGCCGGCCTCGCCGGCGCGGCCTTCGCCGCGCCCCTGTCGGCGGAGGACAGGGCGCTGGTCGACAAGGCCACCACCTACCTGCAGGGACTGGACTCGGCCAAGGGCCGCTTCATCCAGACCGATCCGCGCGGGACCCAGACGCAAGGCAGCTTCTACCTGCAGCGGCCGGGCAAGGCCCGCTTCGCCTACGACGCCCCGGCCAGCAAGCTGCTGGTCTCCGACGGCCGCTTCGTCTCCGAGGCCGACACCCGGCTGAAGACGGTCAACCGCTATCCGCTCGGCCAGACGCCGCTGGCGCTGTTCCTGGCCCAGGACGTTCGGCTCGACAAAGGCGTGGTCATCACCCGGGTCAGCAGGCTGGACGGCGGCTTCTCCCTGACCATGGCCGACGGTCGCAAGCAGACGCGCGGCAGCCTGACGATGAACTTCACCGACAGCCCGGTCAGCCTGATGGGCTGGGTGGTGACCACGGTGCAGGGCTCGACCCGGGTGCGGCTGACCAGCCTGGAACGCACCGCCGGCCTCGACGCCAAGCTGTTCGCCACCCCCTTCCCGCCAGCCAAGAAGACCGGTCGGCCCTGAATCAAAACTGTGTCCTGTGGGGCACAGCCAAATCTTCACCGAAATGTCGTTGACGTTTCCACGTTGAAGTTGTTCTAATGCAACACATGGCGGTTGGCGCGTCCGACCTCGCGCCGCCCGCGGACCGTGCCGGAAACCTATCCCCTCCCGGCGGCGGCATGAGAGACAACTTTTCCCCGCCCGGCGCGTCATCGCGCCGGGCGTTTTTCTTTGGAAGACGGGGGCCGGCGCTTAACAGCGCCGGGCGAATTCCCTGACCGCCGGCCTGAGGTCTAGGCGGCACGCGCCCGATGCCCGCGGACTCCGGCCGCGTCCTCCGGGCGGCCGACCTGGAATCCAAGGGTCAGTTCGGTCAAGGTCACAGCCTCCCGCGAGAGGGTGTGGCTGGCGGCCGTGGATTCCTCGACCATGGCCGCATTCTGCTGCGTGACCTGGTCCATCTGGTTGATGGCGGTGTTGACCTGGGCCAGACCGGTGGCCTGTTCATGGGTCGAGTGGACGATCTCCTCGACCACGTCGTCGATCTGCGACACCTGTTGGGCGATGCGCTGCAGCGCCTTGCCGGCCTCACCGACAAATTCGACGCCCTGCCCGACCTCACCCGTCGATACCGAGATCAGGGCCTTGATTTCCTTGGCGGCCTCCGCCGAGCGCTGGGCCAGGGCGCGGACCTCGGAGGCGACCACGGCGAAACCTTTGCCCGCATCGCCGGCCCTGGCCGCCTCGACGCCGGCGTTCAGGGCCAGGAGGTTGGTCTGGAAGGCGATCTCGTCGATCACGCCGATGATCTGGTTGACCTCGCCAGAGGAGCGCTCGATGGCGCTCATGGCCTCCACCGCCTTGACCACGATCTCGCCCGAGGTCTGCGCCTCGGTCTTGGCGCGCCGGACAACCTGTTGAACGTTCCTGGCGCCGTCGGCGGTCCGGCGCACGGTCGCGGTGATCTCGTCCAGCGCCGCCGCGGTCTCCTCGAGACTGGCCGCCTGCTGCTCGGTGCGGCGGGACAGGTCATCGGCCGCCTGGCTGATCTCGCCGGCCCCATGCTTGATGCCCTGAACCGAGGTGACGACCGCGCCGAGAGCCGCCCGGAGCTTGTCGACGGCGGCGTTGAAGTCGCGCCGCAGCTGCTCGTACTCGTCGCTGAAGGCGGTATCCAGGCGGTGGGTCAGCACCCCGTCGGCCAGACTCTGCAAACCGCCGGCCAGAGCCTGCACGACCCGCGTCAGCTCGGCGGCCCTGGCCGCCCGCTCCTGCTCGGTCGCCGCGCGCTGCGCCTCCGAAGTCTCGCGAAGGCCGCGCGCCTCCTCCTCCATCGCCCGACCCCGCAGGGCGTTGTCCTTGAACACCTGGACGGCCTTGGCCATGGCGCCGACCTCGTCCCGCCGCGCCTGACCCTCGACGTCCAGCGACAGCTCGCCACCGGCCAGCCGCTTCATCTGCTCGCCGAGGCGCACCAGGGGCGCCGCGACCTTGGCGCTGACGATCCAGGCGCTCAGCCCGAGCCCGGCGAGAACCGACAGCAGGCCGACGACCAGCATCGCCACGATCGTGAAGGCCGAATCCTGGCGCAGGGCCTCGATCGCCTTGGCGTTCTCCGCTTCCAGCCCGACGTTGAAGCTGTGGAGATCCGCGGCGAGCGCTGTCAGCTCGACATCGTTCTCCGCCATGGCAGTTGCGCCAAGGGCGAGCTGGTCGAGGTTTTCCGGCGTGAAGGTCCCGATGGCGGTGAGGCTTGGAAAGGTGCTGCCGATGGCGACCGGCCTCTTTGTGGCCTCGTAGACCCGGTCGAACCGCTCCTTGAAGGCGCGGTACTGCCTGGCCTTGGCGGGATTCAGGCGGATGGCGTCGTCGAAGGCCTGGTCGCCTTCGACCTTGGCGGCCTGGAAGTCGGCCAGCACCTGGGCGCCGCGCGGCGTCGCGGGGTCGTAGTTCATCGACTGGTAGGCGTTTCGACCCAGCCGGTTGGTGATCTGGGCGGCGTTGGCCAGCCGGAGAATCGCCGGATCGACGCCGCTGGTGATCTGGCCGTAGCGGTGCGAAAGCTCGCTCAACTTCATGGCGCCGACGGCGATGACCGCGGCGAACAGCACCGCCATTCCGATCAGGGGAATGAGGGTCTTGGTTCCCAGCTTGAGATTGTCGAAGTTCATCGTCGCCTCCGCGCGGCGCGATGCGCCCGCCGGCTGGCTGGACGCCGCACGCCGTACAGATTTCGACTGGAACGGCTAAAAATTCCTTTCCGAGGAACGGCGCCATAACTGTGAAATTGTCGCATCGCTGCTGCGATGCCGGCGGAGTAGCGCGGCTTGGAACGAATTTCTTCGAGCGCACAACTTCGGTGGTTCACCTGGATGTTGATCGACATCCTGCCCTATCTTCAGCAGGCCCTGTGTCAGATTGGCCGAACCTTGGCGCCGACTACCGATCGGGAAAGCCGTGGCGGCGACCGCCTCCAGCCGCTACCTACCGTCCATGCGCCTTCGACTCGCCACCTGGAACATCAACTCCGTCCGCCCGCGCGGCGACCTGATCGGCCGGATGGTCGACGAGATCGCCCCCGACGTCATCGCCCTGCAGGAGATCAAGTGCCAGGCGCACGAGTTCCCGCGTGAGATGTTCGAGGCGCTCGGCTACCGCCACTTCCGCATCCACGGCCAGAAGGGCTGGCACGGGGTGGCCATCATCTCGCGCCTGCCGCTGGAGGATTCCCCGCCGCTCGACGTCTGCAAGAACGGCCACGCCCGCTGTGTCGGGACCATGGTCGGCGGCGTCGAGATCCAGAACTTCTACATCCCGGCCGGCGGCGACGTTCCCGACCGCGAGCTGAACCCCAAGTTCGACCACAAGCTCGACTTCTTCGAGAAGCTGACCGCCGAGTTCGCCAGGCGCGACCCGCGCAATCCGTTGATCGTCACCGGCGACCTCAACGTCGCGCACGGCGAGCACGACGTCTGGAACCACAAATACATGTCCAAGGTGGTCAGCCACACGCCCGTCGAGGTCGCGGCCATGGAGGGCCTGATCGCTTCCAACCAGTTCATCGACCTGCCGCGCGAGGTGGTGCCGCCGTCGGAAAAACTGGCCAGCTGGTGGAGCTACCGCGCCGTCGACTTCCGGGCCTCGAACCGCGGCCTGCGCCTGGACCACATCCTGATCAGCCCCGGCCTGCGGGGCGCCGCCTTCCACACCGGCAAGGCGATCTCGAAGGTGCATGAGGATGTGCGCGGCTGGGAGAAACCGAGCGACCACGCGCCGGTGACGGCGGACTTCATGATCTGATCGCTCAGCGCTGGTCGGCGCAGAACCTCTCCTCGACCTCGAAGGCTTCGAGACTCATGAGGAAGATGTCGTTCCCCACCGCCCTCCGCGAAGGCTGCACGATCACGATCGACCGGCCGAGTGGCGGAACATTGGAACTCGGGCATTCAGTGTAAGGAGAGTCGCTGTAGATCGGCATGCGCAGATCGCCGGCGGGCGGTGACCCCTTGATCGTCCTGACAGGCCGAACTACCGCCTCACCGACCTCGTAGTCCCCATCGAGATGGGCGGAAACCACATCCGCCTCCGCCACCAGGGCGGCCTCCGTCATCATTGCCCGATGGCGTTCGCAACGCAGCTCCGGCGATTCCGGTATCCGCTTCGAGGTGATGATGCAGCTGTAGGCGACCGCCGGGGCGGCGGCGCCCAGTCCACTGGCCAGCAGCAAGCCGCAGGCCAGCAACGGCCGGATCACGGCTGCAGCCTGTAGCCGCCGGCTTCGGTGATCAGCAGCCGCGCCTGGCCGGGATCGGGCTCGATCTTCTGCCGTAGCCGGTAGACGTGGGTTTCCAGGGTGTGGGTCGTCACCCCGGCGTTGTAGCCCCAGACTTCCGTCAGCAGCTCCTCGCGCGCGATGGCCTTGGCGCCGGCGCGGTAGAGGTACTTGAGGATGTTGGTCTCTTTTTCCGTCAGCCGGACCTTCTTGCCCTTGTCGTCGACCAGCAGCTTGGCGGCCGGGCGGAACTCATAGGGGCCGATGCGGAAGACGGCGTCCTCGGAGGCCTCGTGGCTGCGCAGCTGGGCGCGGATGTGGGCCAGCAGGACGGCGAAGCGGAAAGGCTTGGTCAGGTAGCCGTTGGCCCCCGACTCCAGGCCAAGGATGGTGTCCGCATCCGTCGAGGCGGCCGTCAGCATGACGATGGGGGCGGTGACGCCCGCCTTGCGCATCAGCCGGCAGGCCTCGCGGCCGTCCATGTCGGGCAGGTCGACGTCGAGCAGGATCATGTCCGGCCGCGCCTCCTTGGCGATGGCCGAGCCTTCGGTCGCCGTGCCGGCCTCGAGGGTGGTGAACTCCTCGTGCAGGCGAAGTTGCTCCGACAGCGCGCCGCGCAGGTCGTCGTCGTCGTCGATGATCAGGAGGGTCTTGCGTTGCGCCATGAACAGAACCATGCACCGTTTCGGCCCCCTCCGCCAAGACATGTGGGCCAAGCGGGCAACGCCAGACCGTGGAGCCGAAAACTTGAACTTCACCGCCCATGCCGACGGCCGCTTCGAGATAGGGAGCCGAACCGTTTCCTGCATCCTCGGCAAGGGGGGCGTGAAGCCCGCCGCCGATAAACGCGAGGGTGACGGCGCCAGCCCGCTGGGAACCTGGCCGATCCGCCGACTGCTCTACCGGCCCGACAAGAGCCCGCCGCCGAGGACCGGCCTGGCGGTGCATCCCATCCAGCCGAACGAGGGCTGGTGCGATGCGCCGGACGATCCGAACTACAACCGCCCGGTCCGCCTGCCCTACGCCGCCAGCCACGAGAAGCTGTGGCGGGACGACGATGTCTACGATCTGGTGCTGGTATTGGGGCACAACGATGACCCGGTGGTCGCGGGGATGGGATCGGCCATCTTCCTGCACCTGACCCGGCCGGAGCGGACCCCGACGGAAGGCTGCGTGGCGCTGGACGGGCCGGACCTTCTGGATCTGCTGGCCCTGGCCAAGCCGGGCGATACCGTCGAGATCACCGCCTGATGGCCGCCGCGCCTCCGCCCAAGGGCCCGCCCGATGGTCCCCTGGCCGGCCTGACCGTCATCGAGATGGGCACACTGATCGCCGGGCCGTTCTGCGGCCAGATTCTCGGCGACTTCGGGGCGACGGTGATCAAGCTGGAGGACCCCGGCAAGGGCGATCCCATGCGCCAGTGGGGCCGCAGCCTGCCGATGGGCCACAGCCCCTGGTGGCCGGTGATCGGCCGCAACAAGCGCTCGGTGACCCTGAACCTGCGCGACCCGGAAGGGCAGGCCATCGCCCGCAAGCTGATCGCCGGGGCCGATGTGCTGATCGAGAACTTCCGGCCAGGCGCGATGGAGAAGTGGGGTCTGGGCTACGAAACCCTCAGCGCCGACAACCCGAAGCTTGTCATGGCCCGGGTCTCCGGTTTCGGCCAGACCGGCCCCTATGCCCAGCGGGCCGGCTACGCCCTGATCGGCGAGGCCATGGGCGGCCTGCGCTACATTACCGGCGAGCCCGACCGGGCCCCCGCCCGGGCCGGCATCTCGGTCGGCGACAGCCTGGCCGGGCTGCACGCGGCGCTGGGGACGATGATGGCGCTGCACGCCCGCGAGCGGACCGGCCGCGGCCAGATCGTCGACGCCGCCATCTATGAGAGCGTGCTGTCGGTAATGGAGAACCTGATCACCGAGTACGGTCTGACCGGCTATGTGCGCGAACGCTCCGGCTCGGTGCTGCCGGGCATCGCCCCGTCCAACGCCTATCCGACCGCCGACGGGGCGCTGGTGGTCATCGGAGCCAACCAGGACACCCTGTTCGCCCGGCTGTGCGCGGCCATGCGCCGGCCGGAGCTCAGCGCCGACCCGCGCTACGCCGGCCATGCGGCGCGCGGCGAGCACCAGGGCGAGCTGGACGCCCTGATCGGGGCCTGGACGGCGACGCTGACGGCCGCCGACCTGCTGGCCCTGATGGAGACGCACGGCGTCGCCGCCGGCCGGGTCTACCGCGCCCCCGACATGCTGGACGATCCGCAGTTCATCGCCCGCGCGGCCATCGTCGAGACGCCGCATCCGGTGTTCGGCAGCGTGAAGATGCAGAACGCCTTCCCCAAGCTCAGCGACACCCCCGGCGGCGTCCGCTGGCCGGGCCCGGCGCTGGGCGAGCATACCGACGCGGTGCTGGGCGAGCGGGCGGGGGTGAGCGCAGAGGATCTGGTGAAGCTGCGGGAACGCGGCGTGATCTAGCTCAAAATCCTTCCCCGTTTACGGGGAAGGGGGACCGCCGGCGAAGCCGGTGGTGGAAGGGGCGAGGGCCGTGCGCTGACCTCGACCGGCATGTCAGAGATGGTCCTGGACCAGAGTGGGCGGCCCTCGCCCCCTCCACCGCTTCGCGGTCCCCCTCCCCCGTGAACGGGGGAGGATGAGGATCACCGCCCCACGGCTTCGGCCACGGCCCGGACGATCTGGTGGATGTTGTAGGGCTTGCGGACGATGGGGGCGTCGAAGCCGCCGGGGGCGCCGCGCTCGCCGTAGCCGGTGGCGAAGACGAAGGGGATGCCGCGGGCCTGCAGCCGCTCGGCCACCGGGGTGACCAGCCGGCCGCCCAGGTTGACGTCGAGCACGGCCGCGTCGAGCAGCGCCTCGGCATGGCCCATGGCCTCGTCGACGTCGCCGGCGGTGCCGACGATGATGGCCCCGGCCTCGACCAGCCCCGCCTCCAGTTCCAGGGCCAGCAGGGTGGCGTCCTCGACGATCAGGATGCGCAGGCCCTCGACGCCGCCATGGCCGTTGATCTGGCCGGTGGAGACGCCGTTGGGGGCCGGCGCCGGCTCGGCGGTCTTGGCGTCGGCCAGGGCGGCGCGGTTGGCGGTCAGATGCACCCGCACGCCGCTCTTTTCGTAGGTGACCTTGCCGGTCCCGCCGAGCTCGCGGCCGGTCACCCGGTCGAGCAGCACGGCGCCGAAGCCCGTGCGGGTCGGCGGCGTCACCGGCGGGCCGCCGATTTCCTGCCAGTCGATGGCGAAGCCGCCGTCGGGCCGCTTGCGCCAGTCGAGCAGCACCCGGCCGCCCTCCACCGACAGGGCCCCGTACTTGATGGCGTTGGTGGCCAGCTCATGCAGCGCGAGCGACAAGGCGTTGGCGGCGCGCGGAGTGAGGAACAGGTCCGGCCCCGACCAGATGGCCTGGCCCTGGCCAAGGCCGCCCAGCTCCGCCTCGACGATGGAGCCCAGGCTGGCCCCGTGCCAGCGGGTGGCGGTGAGCAGCTCATGGGCCTGGGCCATGGCCTTCAGCCGGCCCGAGAAGCTGTCGATGAAGCCTTCGATCGAGCTGGTGCGGCGGGCCGACTGGGCGGCCAGCGACTGCACGGCGGCCAGCACGTTCTTCACCCGGTGGTCCAACTCGGCCATCAGGGTCTCGCGCTGTTCCTCGTCGCGCTTGCGGTCGGTGATGTCCTGGACGACGCCGATGATCTTGCGCGGCTGGTTGTCGGCGTCGCGGACGACCGTGCCGGCCCCCATCATCCAGCGCACCTCGCCGTTGTCGGGGCGGACGATGCGGTATTCCGCCCGGTAGCGGCCGGTCGCCTTCAGGGAGCGGTCGACCTCGGTCCGCAGGGCGTCGCGGTCGTCGTGATGCACGAACTTGAAGGAGACGTCGCCGTGCTCGCCGGCGGCGCCGTCGCGGGTCAGGCCGGTCATCGCCTTCATCTGCTCGTTGATGACCATGCGGTCGGCGGTGAGGTCCCATTCGAACTCGCCCAGCCCGCCGGCCTCCAGGGCCAGGTCCCGGCGCTGGCGGTCCAGCTTGCGGCCGCGCTCGACGGCCAGGCGGTGGGCGTCGGCCATCAGATGGTCGGTGGCCAGGTCGGCGAGGTCGCGGAGGGCCTCGGCCAGGTCCTCCTCGTCATGCGGATGCGGTTCGGGATCGCCGACCATCAACAGGCCCACCACCGCGCCGTCGGGGGTGACCAGCGGGGCGCTGGCGTAGAAGGCGACATCGGTCTGGGTCAGGTTGGCGCGGACGTCGTCGAAGCGCGAATCGCCGCGCACATCGCCGCTGATCAGCACCTCGCCGCGGCGGATCATGACGTCGGCCAGGGAGCCGGCGCGGGGAAACTCCCGCCGCTCCAGCCCGACGCTGGCCTTGTGCCAGAGGCGGTCGCGATCGACGAGGGCGAGGGCGGCGCGCGGCGCCCCGAACAGGGCGGCGGCCAGGCGAACGATGCGGTCGAAGTTCGGATCGGTATCGCTGTCCAGCGCGCCCAGGCCGCGCAGCACCGCCAGCCGGTCCTCCTCGGCCATTTCGACGTCAGCTGCGACAATTTTACTCATGCGGGCACCTTAGACCCACTTTGTGAGTTAAGCGACTGGTGGCGGTGAGCGGCAGGGCGCCCTATCTTGGAACCAGCGCCTATCCCCGGCGTTGTCGGGCCGTCACCCCATGACGACCCACGCCCGGGGTGCGGGCCTCACGCGGAGCTATCAGATGACCAACGTGCCCACCGGCAGCGAAACCGAAGCGGCCAAGGCCAAGACCGCGCTGAAGAGCGCGGCCAACCATGCCGAGAAGAGCTTCGCGGAAGCCGCCGAAGCCGCCAAGACCAGCATCACCGAGGCCGCCGCGCGCGCCGAGGTGGCGATCAAGGAAGGCCTCGAAACCTTCCGCGCCCAAAGCCGCACCTACGCCGACACGGCCGGCCATCAGCTCGACGTCGCTCAGCGCTACGTCACCGAGCGGGTCAAGGAAAAGCCGCAGACGGCCCTGCTGGCGGCCGCTGGCGTCGGCCTCCTGCTCGGCCTGCTGCTCGCCGGTCGCGGCGACCGTCGTTGATCGTAGAGCGGACTCTGGCGGCCCTGGCGACGGCGGCGGCGGTGGTCGCCGCCGTTTCCGTGGCCATTGTCGCCGCCTTCTTCGCCATCTTCGCCCTGGTTGAGCCGACCGTCGGCAAGGCCGGGGCCGGCGCCGTCGTGGCCGGCACGGCCGCCCTGCTGGCGGCGGTGATCGCCATGGTCGCCGCCCGCAAGATGGAGGGCGACAAGCGCCGCCACGAGGCCGCCCAGGCGGCCAGCATGGGCCCCGGCGGCCACGCCGACCTGGCCAACGTCATCCTGAACGTCATCAAGGACCGGCCGCTGCTGTCGGCCGGCGCCGCCGTCGCCGTCGGCATCTACGCCCTGCGCAACCCGGCCCTGATCAGCGCCGTGGTGCGTGGCTTCATGGACGGCCGCAAGACCTGAGACCCGGGCAAACCCGGACGATCTTCAAGCGTTGTTGAAAATGAACGCCGGCGGCTCCCCTCGCCGGCGAGTGAGGAGTTGCGTCAGTCATGTTCATCCTGCCCGATCTGCCCTACGCCCGTGACGCCCTGGCCCCCGTCGTCTCCGGCGAGACCCTCGACTACCACCATGGCAAGCACCACAAGACCTACGTCGAGACGCTCAACAAGCTGCTTGAGGAAAAGGGTGAGAGGCCGGGCAGCCTGGAGGCGGTGGTCAGGTCGGCCGGCCCCGGCAAGCTGTTCAACAACGCCGCCCAGGCCTGGAACCACGGCTTCTTCTGGGAATCCATGGCCGCCACGCCGCCCAGACCGTCGGGCGCCCTGGCCGAAGCCATCGAGGCCTTCGGCGGCCTGAAGGCGCTGGGCGAAAAGTTCGTCGAGACCGGCGTCGGCCAGTTCGGCTCCGGCTGGGTCTGGCTGCTGTGGAAGGACGGCAAGCTCGCCGTCGCGCCCAGCCATGACGCCGACAACCCGCTGGCAAACGAGGCGGGCTTCCCGCTGCTGGTCTGCGATGTCTGGGAGCACGCCTACTACCTGGACCATCAGAACGACCGCAAAGGCTTCCTGACCGCCTGGTTCGACGGCCTGGCCAACTGGGACTTCGCGGCCCGCCAGCTGGCGGCGGCGCAGGGGTCCGGCGACGGGTATCGCTACCCGCCGCCGAAGTAGACGGCGGAGAAATGGAACCGCGCCCATAGAAAGCCGTTCTCCCAACTGACGACGCGACGTCTTCGCGTTTCGATTAAAGGGAAGGTTTTCAAGATGCTCAGGTGGGCGCTTATTTTCCTTGTCGTGGCGTTGGTCGCGGCAGTTCTTGGGTTTGGTGGTATCGCCGGCGCGGCCGCTGACATCGCCAAGATCCTGTTCTTTGTCTTCCTCGTCCTGTTCGTGGTTTCACTGGTCATGAACATGGTCCGGGGTCGAGCGCCTTGACCGCAAAGGTCGAGACGTAGATTCCGATGAAGGGCGGCGCCGAAAGGCCCGCCCTTTTTCGCGCCTGGGAAACTGCTAAGTCCCTCTCAAATCCCTGGGAGATCCCCCGCGTGCTGAACAAGTCCTCCGCCAGAGTGCTGGCCGCCGCCCTGCTGCTGACGGCGCCCGCCAGCCTGGTCTCCATCCCAGCTTTCGCCGCCACCGCCGCCTCGCTGCCGACCGCCCCGCCGATCAAGTACCGCGAGCGCGTGCTGCCCAACGGCCTGCGGGTGATCAGCTCGATCGACCGCACCACCCCCAACGTCACCGTCCAGGTCTGGTACGGCGTCGGCGGCAAGGACGATCCGGAGGGCCGCACCGGCTTTGCCCACCTGTTCGAGCACCTGATGTTCAAGGCCACCCGCGACATGCCGTCGGAGAGCCTGGACCGCATGACCGAGGACGTCGGCGGCTTCAACAACGCCTTCACCGCCGACGACATGACCGCCTACTACGAGGTGGCCCCGGCCCATCACCTGGAGCGCCTCCTGTGGGCGGAGTCCGAGCGGCTGGGCTCGCTGGTCGTCGACGAGGCCAACTTCAAGTCCGAGCGCGACGTGGTGAAGGAGGAGCTGCGCCAGCGCATCCTCTCCAACCCCTACGGCCGCTTCCAGGCCCTGCTGGTGCCCTCGGCCAGCTACACCACCCACCCCTATCGGCGGCCGGTGATCGGCTCGATCGAGGACCTCGATTCGGCCACCGTCGACGATGTGCTGAACTTCCACGCCGACTACTATCGGCCCGACAACGCCGCCCTGATCATCGTCGGCAACTTCGACGAGGCGGCCCTCGACGCCTGGGTCGACAAATACTTCGCCCCCATCAAGACGCCGGCCGCGCCGCTGCGCCGGGTGACGGTGCGGGAGCCGGCCCGGACCGGACCCAAGACGGTGACCGGCTACGCCCCCAACGTGCCGCTGCCGGCCATCGCCATCACCTGGCAGGCCCCCAAGGCGGCCGACCCGGACGCCGCCGCCCTGACCGTGCTCGACGCCATCCTGTCGGGCGGCAAGTCCTCGCGGCTCTACAACAGCCTGGTCTATGAACAGCAGATCGCCCAGGCGGCCTTCTCCACCGCCGAGCTCAACGCCCAGCCGGGGCTGTTCTACGTCGGGGCCATCATGGCCGGCGGCAAGACCCTGGACGAGGGCCAGAAGGCCCTGCTCGAACAGGTGGCTAAACTCCGCGACGCGCCGCCGACCCCGGCCGAACTGGCCGAGGCCAAGAGCGAGATGATTGCCGGGGCCGTGCGCCAGCGCGAGACCATCGACGGCAAGGGCTTCGTGCTCGGCTCGGCCCTGGTGCTGGAGGGCGACGCCGCCAAGGCCAACAGCGGCATCGACGAGCTGAACGCCGTCACCGCCGCCGACGTGCAGCGGGTGGCCAAGAAATATCTGTCGCCCGACCGCATGGTCGTCGTCCGCTACATGGACGAGAAGCTGCGCCCGGCCGGCGAGAAGGATGTGGCCACCAAGCCCGTCGCCGTGGCCAGCAAGCCCTTCACCGGCCAGCGGGTGGCCCTGCGCGACGTCGCCGACCGCGAAAAGCCGCCGGCGCTGGGCCAGCCGATCGCCCCCGCGCTGCCGACCGCCGTCGAGAAGACCCTGCCCAACGGCCTGCGGGTCATCGTCGCCCAGTCCAGCGCCCTGCCGCTGGTCACCGCCGACCTCACCGTCCGCGCCGGCTCGATCTTCGATCCGGAGGGCCAGGCGGGCCTGGCCAGCATGGCCGCCGACCTGATGACCGAGGGGGCCGGCGGCAAGAGCGCCGTCGACATCGCCGCCCAGACCGAGGCCCTCGGCGCCGACCTGTCGGCCGGGGCCGGCACCGAATTCACCTCGGTGACCCTCAACGCCCTGACCAGCAACCTGGCCCCCGCCATGGACCTGATGGCCGACGTCGCCCTGCGCCCGACCTTCGATCCGGAGGAGCTGGACCGGCTGCGCGACCAGTCGATCGACGGCTTCCAGGTGTCGATGACCGAGCCCCGCTCGGTGGCCGGCTATGTCTCCGCCCCGGCCGTCTGGTCCGGCACGCCGTTCGCCGACGTCACCACCCCGACCACCCTCAAGGCCCTCAAGCGCGACGACCTGGCCGCCTTCCACGCCCGCTGGTTCCGGCCCGACAACGCCGTGCTGGTGATCACCGGCGACATCAGCCCGCAGGACGGCTTCGCCCTCGCCGAGCGGACCTTCGGCGCCTGGAAGGCCCCGGCCGGCGCTCTGGCCCCCGCCCCGGCTATCGCGGCGCAGTCCAAGCCCCGCGTCGTCATCGTCGACATGCCCGGCGCCGGCCAAGCCAGCGTTATCGTCGCCAAGCGGGCCATCACCCGCGACGATCCGCGCTACTACGCCGGGCTGGTGGCCAACAATGTGCTGGGCGGCGGCTATAGCTCGCGGCTCAATCAGGAGATCCGGGTCAAGCGCGGCCTGGCCTATGGCGCCAACTCCTCGCTGTCGGTCCGCAAGGGCAGCGGCGGCTTCTCCGCCTCGACCTCGACCAAGAACGAGACGGCCGGCGAGGCCCTGGTGCTGCTGCGCGGCGAGATGGGCCGGATGGGCGACAGCCTGCCGACGCCTGAGGAGATGGCCGCCCGCAAGTCGGTGCTGATCGGCGGCTTTGGCCGTGAGCTGGCCACCACCGACGGCCTGGCCGACACGCTTGGCTCGCTGGCCGCCTACGGCATCGACCTGAAGGAGGTGTCGCTGTTCACCACCAAGGTCGAGGCGGTGACGCCCGAGCAGGTCCGTAACTTCGCGGCCGAGGTGCTCAAGCCCGGCGAGACCAGCGTCATCGTCGTCGGCGACGGCAAGCTGTTCGGCAAGAGCCTGAAAGAGGCCCTCCCCGGCGCCGAGGTCATCCCCCTGGCCGACCTCGACCTCGACAGCCCGACCCTGCGCAAGCCGAAATGATTGCACGTATCCTGATCATCGCCGGCTCCGACAGCGGCGGCGGGGCCGGGCTGCAGGCCGACATCAAGGCGGTGACCATGCTGGGGGCCTATGCCGCCACCGCCGTCACCGCCGTGACGGTGCAGAACACCCTGGGCGTCACCGGCGTGCATCCGATCCCGCTCGACATCATCGAGGCCCAGGGCCGGGCGGTGCTGGACGACATCGGGGCCGACGCCATCAAGACCGGCATGCTGGGCGACGCCGCCACCGTGGCCGTCGCCGTCCGGCTGATCGACCATGCCGGCAGTATTCCGGTGGTCATCGACCCGGTGATGATCGCCAAGGGCGGCCACAGCCTGCTCGATCCCCGCGCCATCGCCGCGGTGCGCGCCGAACTGATCCCCCGCGCCGCCCTGCTGACCCCCAACGCCCCGGAAGCCGAGGCCCTGACCGGCCTGCCGGCCACCAGCACCGACGAACTGCGCCGTTGCGGCTACGAACTGCTGGAGCTTGGCGCCAAGGCCGTGCTGATGAAGGGCGGCCATGTGCCGGGCGACCGGCTGGTCGACCTGCTGATCACCCCGGACGGCGAGAGCGCCTTCGAGGACGCCCGCATCGACACCCTCCACACCCACGGCACCGGCTGCACCCTGGCCAGCGCCTGCGCCGCCGGCCTGGCCCAGGGCCTGGACCTGACCGCCGCCGTGGCCCGGGCCTGGAACTACGTCCACCGGGCCATCGAGGCGGCGCCCGGCCTGGGAAAAGGGCATGGGCCGCTGGACCATGCCTGGATGTTACGCTCTCGTTAACCCACTGACAGGGCGCGACAAATTGCGTGGTGACAGATTTTAAGCCGCATGATTCCATCCTCTCCAAGTCGGGGAGTTTTCCATGCGTCTCATCATCGCCATGGCCGTGACGGCTGTCGCCCTGCCCACGGTCGCCCTTCCTACTGGCGCCTCAGCTGAAACCTGGCTGCCGATCGCCAAGGGCGCGGCCCATGTCTCCTACGCCGACCCCGACGCCCTGACCGGCGACGACGCCGAGGTCGTGGTCCGCGAGATGAAGGTCTACGACCCGCCGGTCACCGCCGACGGCCAGACCATCCAGGCCCGCATCGTCAACTACCGCTTCCGGTGCGAGAGCACCCGTTTCAAGATCCTCGACGTCGAGAACGTCGACGAGAACGGCAAGAGCCTTGGCGTCAGCCCGGTGGCCGAGGACTGGCGCGAACCGGTCGCCGCCGGCACCGTCGGCGAGAAGCTGGCCGCCTTCGGCTGTGGGCGGATGGCGATGGATCCCAACGGCGCGGTGACCCGCTCCTCGGCCATCCGCGACGGCCGGTGGATGCTTTCCCAATAGGCTGGAGACGGGCTCCGAATCGGCCACATTGGCCGCATGCTGAACAGCCGACTCGAAGAGATCGTCCGCGCCGCCCCGACCCTGATGACGGCGCTGCGCCACGCCCGCGACCTGGACCTGCCCGACTGGCTGATCGTCTCCGGGGCCGTCTACCAGCGGGTCTGGAACCACCTGACCGGCCGCGACGCCGACTACGGGGTGCGCGACTACGACCTGGCCTACTGGGACGCCGACACCAGCTATGAGGCGGAGGACGTCTTCATCAAGCGGGCCGCCGCCCTGTTCCCGCCGCCGCTGAACGATCTGGTCGAGGTGCGCAACCAGGCCCGGGTGCATCTCTGGTTCGAGGACCACTTCGGCGAGCCCTACGAGCCCCTGGCCAACAGCGCCGAGGCGCTCGGCCGTTTCGTGGCCCCGGCCTTCGGGGTCGGCGTCCGGCTGGAGAAGGACGACAGCCTGACCATCGAAGCCCCATTCGGCCTCGACGACCTGTTCGCCATGACCCTGCGCCCCAATCCGAACCGGCCGCTGGCCAAGGGCTGGGAGAAGACCACCAGCTCGGCCCGCGCCCGCTGGCCGGAGGTGACGATCATTCAGCCGCGCGAATAGACCGCGCGGTCCCGGATCTCCATGAACCGGTCGACGCCGGTCAGGTCGGTGAAACCGTAGCTCCGGTAGAGTTCATGCGCATCGGCCGTCGCCAGGTGCCGGCGGCGCAGGCCCTGCAGGTCGGGATGGGCCAGAAAGTACTCGACCAGCGCCTTGCCCAGGCCCTGCCCGCGATGCGCCTCGTCGACGAAGACGTCGCACAGCCAGGCGAAGGTGGCCCGGTCGGTGACCACCCGGGCCATGGCGGCCATCGCCCCATCCGGCGCGTAAGCGGCGTAGGTCAGGCTGTTCTCGACCGAGCGGCGGAAGGTTTCAAACGAAATGCCCTGGGCCCAATAGGACTGTTCGCTGATCCAGACATGGCCCCTGGCCATGTCGAAGCTCGCCGGATCGTCGCTGATGCGGTAGCCGTCACCGCCCTGGGTTTCGAAGGTCATGGCGCTTTCTAGGCCCGGGCCGGGATGAGGAACAAGCCGTGCGCCAGTGGACCGTCGACGCCTTCGCCGCCGTCCCCTTCAAGGGCAATCCCGCCTGCGTCGTCGAGCCGCTTGACGCCTGGCCGGCCGACGCCTGGATGCAGGCCCTGGCGGCCGAGAACAACCAGGCCGAGACCGCCTACCTCCTGAAGACCGCCGACCCGGCCCGCTTCGGCCTGCGCTGGTTCACCCCGGCGGTGGAGGTCCCGCTCTGCGGCCACGCCACCCTGGCCGCCGCCCATGTGCTGTTCGCCGAGCTGGGCCTTGAGGCGGGCGAGATCGCCTTCGAGACCCGCTCGGGCCTGCTGACCGTGTCCCGCGAGGACGGCCTCTACGCCATGGACCTTCCCGCCGACCCGCCCCGGCGGACGGCCGCGCCGGAGGGATTGGCCGAGGCCCTGGGCGCCCCGCCGGCCGAGGTCTGGGCGGGCGCCTATCTCGTCGCCGTCCTGGACAGCGAGGCGGCGGTGCGCGACCTGGCCCCCGACATCGCCGCCCTCGCGAAGATCGCAGGCGAGGCGATCGACGGCCCCGGCAACATCAGCGTCGCCGCCCTGGCCGATCCCGGGCGCGGATACCAGGTCGTGAGCCGCTTCTTCGGCCCCGGCTGCGGCATTCCCGAAGATCCGGTCACCGGCTCGGCCCACTGCCTCCTGGCGCCCCTGTTCGCAGGCAGGCTGGGCCGAGCCCGCAACCGTTTCCACCAGGCCTACCCCGGCCGCGGTGGCGACCTCGACTGCGAGATGAAGGGCGACCGGGTGATCCTGCGCGGCCAGGCGGTGACGGTGGTGGAGAGCATGCTGCGGCTTTGATCGGCGTCATACGAGAGGCCCCCAAACGAAAGCGCCCCCGCCGGGGACGGGCGGGGGCGCGGGCGGGGCTCGCAGTCGGGGGAGGGCGGCGAGCCCCGGGTCTCGGTCGTCAGAGACTAGTAGCGGCGGTAGTCGCCACGGCGGTCGCCGCGGTGGTCGCGGTCGTTGGCCTGCCAGCGGATCTTGACGCTGAGCCGGCTGAAGCGGCGGTCGAGGTCGACCCGTTCCCAGGCCTGCAGGCCGCCGGTGGCCCGGTAGCGGGCTTCCAGGCGGGCGATGCCGCGGAATTCCTGGCGCAGGCCGGCGGCTTCCCGACGGGTCAGCGCGCCGCTGCGGACGCCCTGATCGATGCGGCGGTCAAGCTGGGCCTGGCGCTGGTTGATGTTCTGCCACGGGGCCGCCAGAGCGGGCGCGGCGGTCGCCGCCAGGGCCGAGGCGGCGAGGATGGCGATCGCGAACTTTTTCATCCTGTTGTCCTTCCTGATGACGCCGCCTGAGTGACGACGTTGAAGACAACAGAACATCTGTGACCTGAAATGGTTCTGAGCGGCTCGTTGTCTGCCGTTCAGGAAGCGCGGAGCGCGATCGCCGAAGTGGATACCGGTTCGGCGGCGAATTGCGCGACCATCAAGGACTCAGGCCACGGCCTGCTGGTCGGGCCCCTGCGCCGCCTCGCTGTGGCCGGCCAGGGCGTTCTCGATGGCGACATAGAGTCGCTGCAGCTCGATCGGCTTGGAGACGTGGCCGTCCATGCCGACGGCCAGGTACTGCTCGACCTGGTAGGTCATGGCGTTGGCGGTCAGGGCCAGGATGGGGATGCGCGGCAGGCAGCGCTGGCGTTCCTCGGCGCGGATGGTCTCGGTCGCCTCGACCCCGTCCATGACCGGCATCTGGATGTCCATCAGGATCAGGTCGAAGCCGCCGGTGCGCCAGGCGTCGACGGCGGCGGCGCCGTCGCCGGTGATGGTCAGGTCGATATCCAGCGGGTCGAGCACGGCGCGCAGGACCTTCTGGTTGGTCAGGTTGTCCTCGGCCGCCAGGATGCGCATCGGCCGGCCCTCGCCCTCCTCGGCCTCGCCGACGGCGGGGGCTTCGGGGATGATCAGCTCGCCGCGGGCCAGGGGCAGGTCGACGATGAAGGTCGAGCCCTCGCCCTCGGCGCTGCGGGCGACGATCTGGCCGCCCATCAGCTGGGTCAGCTCGCGGCAGATGGCCAGGCCCAGCCCGGTGCCGCCGAACTGGCGGGTGGTGGAGTTGTCGGCCTGGACGAACTTGTCGAACAGGGTCGGCAGCTTGTCGGAGGCGATGCCGACGCCGGTGTCGGCGACGGTCAGTCGCAGGACGCCGTTCGGACCCTGGCTGAAGCGGGCGGCGACCGCCCCCTCGACCGTGAACTTGATGGCGTTGCTGAGCAGGTTGCCGAGGATCTGGCGCAGGCGATCGCGGTCGCCGCGCCAGGCCCCGGCCACCTCCGGCTCGATGGTCAGGTCGAAGCGCAGGGTCTTTTCCTGGGCCATGACGCCGTAGATCTTGCGGCAGGCGTCGGCCAGTTCGGAGAGGTCGAAGTCGGCGGGGCTGAGCTCCAGCTTGCCGGCCTCGATCTTCGACAGGTCGAGCACGTCGTTGAGCACGGCCAGCAGCAGCTCGCCGGACTCGCGGATGACCCCCAGGCGCTCACGCTGGCGCTCATCGAGGTCACCGCGGCTCATGACGTCGGCCATGGCCAGCACGCCGTTCAGCGGGGTGCGGATCTCGTGGCTCATGTTGGCCAGGAACTGGCTCTTGGCGACATTGGCGCTGTCGGCCTGATCCCGGGCGGTGACCAGGGCGCCCATGGTCTCGCGAAGGTCGCGGTCGTTGGCCTCCAGCTTGGCAAGCAGCTGATTGAAGCTGCGGGCCAGACTCTGGAACAGGCCGTCGTCGGTGGTCTTTTCCTCGACCTGCTTGAACTGGCCGCTGTGCGCGACCTCTTCCATGGCCCGCGACAGCCGGTCGACGGGGGCGGTGATCCGGCGGGCCAGGCCTCGCGACAGGAACAGCGCCGCCCCGGCGGCGCCGAAGAACAGGGCCATGGTCAGGGCCAGAAAGCGCGGCAGCATCTTGGCCAGGCTGGGGTCCACAACCCCGATGCGAAGTTCGCCTACCCGGCGATTTTCGAAGACCACGGGTTCAGCAAGTATTTTGACACCCGCCTGGGTCGCGTCTTCTGTCTTCGCGGCGATAACCTTACCATTGGCGTCACGCAGTTCGGCCGAGACCACGGAGGCCGGCCTGGTCGCCGACTCCACCGCGGCACGGGCGCTGGCCAGGTCGCCGCGGGCCACGGCCGGGGCGGCGACGCCGGCCATGATCTTGGCCAGACCCCCTTGCGTGGCAACGGTTTGCTGCCGCGCTACTGTCCATTGCTGGAACAGGAAACTGGCGCAGGCGACCAGCAGCACGGCCAGGGTCGTGACCAGGGCCACGCTGGCGATCCGCGCCTGGAAGGGCGCGTGGTGCGTCGTGTCTTGCGATGGCGTCGGCTGCTGCATTTGCCCGAAGTCTTGGCCCCTGTTCCCGAGCCTTATCGCGCAATCTTCCTAACGCTTCGCTTCCACCGCGGATTCTCGTTCTGGGTGCGACAATGTTAACCATCGATTCACCTTGGACGAGTTTAAGATTTGATTTACTATCCTTACTGCCCGGTTAACCCGGGGTTTTCAGGAGGGTGAAAAAGTGGACAAGGCATTTGTGGCTCAACGCGTAGCCACCAAGTTGTTCTCGACCGAGAAGGCCGTTGACGCGGCCATGGTCGAAGCGGCTGAACTGCTGGCTGGGATGGTTGAAGCCCGTGCCCAGTTGAAGGTTTCGGCGATCACCGGCGACGCGGCGCAAGCCAAGCTGGTGGAGGCCATCTCGGCGCTCGGCCAGGCCCGCACTGCGGTCGTGGAAATGCACCGCGAACTGGCTGAAGTGAAGCTGCGTGTCGGCATCCGCACCAAGCTGATCGGCGTCGAAGACAAGCCGGAAGAAGACGCCAAGCCGAAGGGCCTGCTGCGCGAAGTCGGCTAAGCCGCGACCGCAGACTGTCTTTTTGGGAAACGCGCCGGCCGGAGGGTCCGGCGCGTTTTCTTTTGCCCGGATCACAAGACTCAGATTCTCCGCGCCCCTCAGGCTGGTCGGCCAACAAGGTTGCGATAGTTTAACTGGTATTGTGCTCAACAGCTTTCTAGAGCCGAGCCACATGCCCAATTACGTCATCGTTCAAATCGTCTGGATCGCCATCCTTGGCACCGTCATCTTTTCCATATGGAAGGGTGGTGTGGCCGAGCGGCTGGCCGGCTGCCTGATGGCGGCCGGGGCGGTTTACGGCTTTGGCGTCAAGATCGTGCCGCAGGAGTTCCAGACCCTGGCCCTGCTGACCGGCGACTTCCTGCTGGCCCTGGGCTTCCTGGGGCTGGCGGTGCGCTACGCCAGCCTGTGGCTGGGCGGGGCCATGCTGTTCCAGGCCGTGCAGTTCACCCTGCACGCCTGGTACATGCTGGGCGAGCGGCCGCGCGACATCTTCCACGGCGTGGTCAACAACCTCGACACCGTCGGCATCCTGGTCTGCCTGATCGTCGGCACCGCCACCGCCTGGCGCCGCCGCAACGCCGCCCTGGCCGCCGAGGCCTTGCGGGCCGAGCCCGCGCCAACCCTCTAGACCCCCGCCCCTCTAGACAGACGGCTTCTTCCAGGTCGTCAGACCGACCCCCAGCAGGATCAGGCCGAGCGCCGCGAAGGCGCTCCAGCCCGGCCGCTCGCCCATCAGCACCACGCCCAGCGCCGTCGCCCACAGGGGCGCCAGGTAGATGGACATGCTCATGAACACCGGCCCGCGCCGCTGGACCAGCCAGACGTAGCCGACGCTGCCGAGCGCCGTGGAGAAGACCCCCAGGGCTGTCACCGCCGCCAGGGCCTTGAGCGAGGGCATCGGCGGGATCGGCGTCGAGACCAGCGCCCCGACGATGGCGAACACCAGGCCGGTCAGCACCATCAGAAGGGCGCCGGCCGTCGAGCTCAGCACCGGCGCCTTGCGGGTGATGATGTTGGACACCGCATACATCAGCCCGCCGAGGATGGCCGCGCCGAGCGCCAGCCCCTCCACCGACCCACCGGCCATGGCCCGCGGCCAGACCAGCACCACCAGCCCGACGAAGCCCAGGGCCACGCCGATCCCCCGGCGCAGATTGAGCCGCTCCTCGGCCAGCAGCACATGGGCCAGGGCGGCGGTGAACAGCGGCGAGGAGCCGTTGCAGATGGCGTTGACGGCGCTGGGCAAGCCCTGGGCGGCGAAGGCGAACAGGAAGAAGGGCGCCGCCAGGCCGATCAGGCCGAGCGCCGCATACCAGGCCCAGGCCGGGTCCGGCCGGGGCCGCAGGCGCGGCAGACGCTCGCCCCGGGCCGCGCAGATCAGGCTGAGCACCAGGGTCGCCACAGACAGCCGCAGCACGGTGTTCCAGGCCGGCGGAATGTCGTGCACGGCGATCTTCAGGCCCGCGAAGGCCGAACCCCAGGCGATGACCAGGGCGGCCAGCACCAGCCAGTCGACGGCGGGCGCGGCGGGGCGCGAGGGAGCGGCGGGCGAGGTCATGGGAGGCTCTGTTAGGGGGCGTCGGAAGGGATGTCGCCTCAATCCCTGTTTCGGATTGCGCGCCGGCGCTGGGTAGACGGGAGGCGCCCCAGTTCAGAACGCTTGCCGGTCAAGCTCATCCAAGGATGCGAACTCGGAAACTTGGCTCAGTAGTTCCAACAGGAACCGGACAGCCACCGCAACATCACCCTCTTCCTGAACAATCCCGTAGAGATAGGCGCCTGGAAACACCCGATCCAGGAAGTCGTCCGGGATCACGAGAGACCAACCGTCCAGCGTGATGCGCACGTAGGGGTCTAGCACCCCGATCATCATCCGCCGCCGATCGTGTCGTATCCCGACATCGATGGATAGCGCTCCCTTTGTCATGCCCAGAATCGGGCGAAGGGTGCGGACACCCGGAGCCCCGCGTTGCTCAACCGACCAGCCGAGTTTCGACCCGATCGTCGTCAGAACTTCAGAGACTTGGCCGGCCTGGATTTCATAGCGGTCGGGTTCGACACCCCGCCCCTTCCACCTTTCGGCGATCAACCGCGTGGATAGAGACCTTCTTCTGTCCGCCGGGCCCTCGATAAGGCGGGAGTGGAACAAGGCGTGGGGCAACAGCTTCCTGAAATCCGGGCGCGAAGCGTCCCACATGACCAGCGGGATGCCATCCAAATATGCCGAGCGATAAGTGGCGGAGCGGACTAGATACCGGGACACCGGCTCACCGATAAATCCAGAGCACACCGACTCCCGCGTTATTTCGGAGAAATAGATGTCGGGATCGATGTCATCGAGGCGATCATCCTCGATCTGCGAAATCAGCGACCAATAGTGGACCTTGTAGACAGCCGGTAGCGTCCACCCTTTACCAGCCCAGACTTCGCTCGCGGTCGGGCCCAATAGTCCGGAAAATACTGCTCCGATTCGACGGTTGTCGATCCTGGCCCGTTCTATCTCGGACGCGTCTACGCTCATGCTGTCCTCTGCGCCCACACCGGAAGACGATTCCACGACTCGATCTCGAAAGCATCAACTCCCTGATCTCCGCGTCAGAAAATCTCCGCTTGCCGCGCCGCACAAATTCCTGTCTGTGAGCGGCGGGCCAGGCCTCCCCAACGAGGCCCAGTCCATCTGTGAGGATGGGAGACATCGCTATGACCAATACCCTGGCCACGCCAGAGGTGCGCCCCGCGCGCCCCGAATTTTCGTCCGGCCCCTGCGCCAAGCGCCCCGGATGGACCCCCGAAAACCTGAAGGACGCCGTGCTCGGCCGCTCGCACCGGGGCAAACCCGGCAAGGCGGCGCTGAAAGGCGCCATCGACCAGACCCGCGAGATACTCGAGGTCCCGGCCGACTATCTGATCGGCATCGTGCCCGGCTCCGACACCGGCGCCGTCGAGATGGCCCTGTGGTCGCTGCTGGGCCCGCGCCCGGTGCAGCTGCTGGCCTTCGAGAGCTTTGGCAAGGACTGGGTGACCGACGTCACCAAGCAGCTGAAGCTGCCGGACGTCGAGGTGCTCGACGCCCCCTACGGCCTGCTGCCGGACCTGACCAAGGTGCGCCCCGACGCCGACCTGGTGTTCACCTGGAACGGCACCACCTCGGGCGTGCGCGTGCCGAACGGCGACTTTATCGCCGCCGACCGGACGGGCCTGACCATCTGCGACGCCACCAGCGCCGCCTTCGCCCAGGCGCTCGACTGGGCCAAGCTCGATGTCGTCACCTTCAGCTGGCAGAAGGCGCTCGGCGGGGAGGCCGCCCACGGCGTGCTCATCCTGTCACCCCGCGCCGTCGCGCGGCTGGAGAGCCACACCCCGGCCTGGCCGATGCCCAAGCTGTTCCGCATGACCAAGGGTGGCAAGATCAACGCCGAGATCTTCGAAGGCGCGACGATCAACACCCCCTCCATGCTCTGCGTCGAGGACTACCTGGACGCGCTGGCCTGGTCGAAGGACGTCGGCGGCCTCAAGGGTCTCAATGCTCGCGCCGACGCCAACTTCGCGGCCCTCGCCGCCTGGGTGGAAAAAACGCCCTGGGTCGACTTCCTGGCGGCCGATCCGGCCACCCGCTCCAACACCAGTGTCTGCCTCAAGGTCGTCGATCCCCGCATCGCCGTCCTGCCCGCCGACGCCCAGGCCGACTTCGCCAAGAAGCTGGCTTCGGTGCTGGAGAAGGAGAAGGCGGCCTACGACATCGGCGGCTATCGCGACGCGCCTCCGGGCCTTCGCATCTGGTGCGGCTGCACCATCGAGACCGCCGACATCGAGGCCCTGACCCCCTGGCTGGACTGGGCCTTCGCCTCCGTCTCCGCCGACCTCGCCTCGGCCTGAAATCTTTCCCCGCTCCTCCCCCCTCGGGGGAGGGGGACCGTCGCCGCAGGCGATGGTGGAGGGGGTCCCCCACGACATTTGAAGGAGGCGCCCATGCCCCGCGTTCTGATTGCTGACAAACTGTCGCCCGCCGCCGTCGAAATCTTCGCCAAGCGGGGGGTCCAGGCCGATGTGAAGACCGGCCTATCGAAGGAGGAACTGCTCAAGATCATCGGCGACTACGACGGCCTCGCCGTCCGCAGCGCCACCAAGGCCGACAAGGATGTGCTGGCCGCCGCGGTCAACATGAAGGTCATCGGCCGGGCCGGCATCGGGGTCGACAATGTCGACATCCCGGCCGCCACCGCCAAGGGCATCGTGGTCATGAACACCCCGTTCGGCAACTCGATCACCACCGCCGAGCACGCCATCGCCATGATGTTCGCGCTTGCCCGCGAGCTGCCCGCCGCCGACGCCTCCACCCAGGCCGGCAAGTGGGAGAAGAACCGCTTCATGGGGGTGGAGCTCTACAACAAGACCCTCGGCCTGATCGGCTGCGGCAACATCGGCAGCCTGGTGGCCGAACGGGCCCTGGGCCTGAAGATGAAGGTCATCGCCTACGACCCCTTCCTGTCGCCGGAACGGGCCGTCGAGCTGGGCGTCGAGAAGGTCGAGCTGGACGAACTGATCGCCCGGGCCGAGTTCATCACCCTGCACACACCGCTTACCGACAAGACCCGCAACATCCTCTCGGCCGAAGCCCTGCAGAAAACCCGCAAGGGCGTCCGCATCATCAACTGCGCCCGCGGCGGCCTGGTCGATGAGGCGGCCCTGCGCGCCGGCCTCGACTCAGGCCACATCGGCGGTGCGGCCTTCGACGTCTTCGTCACTGAGCCGGCCACCGACAACCCGCTGTTCGGCGCCCCCAACTTCATCGCCACCCCGCACCTGGGCGCCAGCACCGCCGAGGCCCAGGAGAATGTGGCCCTGCAGGTGGCCGAGCAGATCAGCGACTACCTGCTGACCGGGGCGATCACCAACGCCCTCAACAGCCCCTCGATCACCGCCGACGAGGCCCCCAAGCTGAAGCCCTTCGTGGCCCTGGCCGAAAAGCTGGGCCTGTTCGCCGGCCAGATGATGGATCCGGGCCTGAAGGCCATCGAGGTCGCCTACATCGGCGTTGTGGCCGGCCTGAACGTCAAGCCGATGACGGCGGCCGCCCTGGCCGGCGTGCTTCGCCCGATGCTGGCCGAGATCAACATGGTCAGCGCCCCGGCGATCGCCAAGGAGCGCGGCGTGACGGTCTCCGAGAACCGCCAGGAGCTGTCGCCCGTCTATGACAGCCTGATCCGCATCACCATCACCACCGAGGAGGGCGAGAAGTCCTTCGCCGGAGCGGTGATCGGCGGCGTGCCGCGCATCGTCGAGGTCAAGGGCATGGAGCTGGACGCCCCGTTCGGCGACGCCATGCTCTACGTCAACAACCTCGACAAACCGGGCTTCATCGGGGCCCTGGGCGGCATGCTGGGCGAGGCGGCGGTCAACATCGCCACCTTCAACCTCGGCCGCGTCGGGGCCGGCGACGACGCCATCGCCCTGGTCGGCGTCGACCAGGCCCCGGACGGCGAACTGCTGGCCCGGATTCAGGCGCTGCCGCACGTGAAAGAGGTTCGGGCGCTGGTGTTCTGAGGGCACAGGCGGCGGTCCCAAGCAACGCTCCCCCCGCGAGCGGGGGGAGGACCGCTCTGGAGCCCCAAGCGACAGAGCAGGAGGGGGCAAGTCTGTTTCAGGCAAGCCCCCCTGCCGCCGGTGGGGCCCGCCTCCTGGTTTCTCGCTAAGGCTCGAAACCTGTCCTCCGCCCGCTATCGCGGGTGGAGAGTTTGTCTTTCCCGCCCCGCTTGACGGTTGATGAACACCCGGCCCTACTCCCCCGGTCGGGGAGCCCATCATGATCAGCCGCTTCTTTCGCCTGGCCGAGAACGGAACCAGCGTCCGCACCGAACTCCTGGCCGGCGTCACCACCTTCCTGACCATGGCCTACATCATCCTGGTCAACCCCGGCATCCTCGGCCAAGCGGGCATGCCCGCCGCGGCCGTGGTGGTGGCCACCTGCCTGGCGGCGGGGATCGGTTCGATCCTGATGGGCCTCATCGCCAACTACCCCATCGCCCTGGCCCCCGGCATGGGGTTGAACGCCTACTTCACCTACACCGTGGTGCTGGGCATGGGCCTGCCCTGGCAGACCGCCCTGGGCGCTGTGTTCATCTCCGGCGCGGCCTTCCTGCTGATGACCCTGGCGGGCCTGCGGCAGCTGATCATCGGGGCCATCCCCCGGCCCCTGTTCGCCTCCATCGCCGCCGGCATCGGCCTGTTCATCGCCTTCATCGGCCTGAAGAACGCCGGCATCGTCGTCGCCCACCCGGCCACCACCGTGGCGCTGGGCGACCTGACCGCACCGGCCGCCCTCGTCGCCCTGCTCGGCCTGGCGGTCATCGCCCTGCTGCAGGTCTGGGGTGTCCGCGCCGCCATCCTGATAGGCATCGTCGTCGCCAGCCTGGTCGGCTGGCTGGTCGGGCTGGTCGTCTTCAAGGTCGAGCCCATCGACCCGGCCGCCCTGACCGCCACCCTGTTCAAGGCCGACGTCCCCGCCGCCCTGGGCCTGGGGCCGGGCGGCAAGGGCCTCAGCATCGGCCTGGTCGAGATCCTGTTCGTCTTCCTGTTCGTCGACCTGTTCGACAACCTCGGCACCCTGGTCGCCGTCTCCAAGCGGGCCGGCCTGGTCCAGCCCGACGGCTCCATCCCGCGGCTGAACCGCATCTTCGCCGCCGACAGCCTGGCGACCATGATCGGCGCCGCGGCCGGCACCAGCACCACGGTCAGCTACATCGAGAGCGCCGCCGGAGTCTCGGCCGGGGGCCGCACCGGCCTGACCGCCGTGGTCACCGGCCTGCTGTTCTTAGCGGCCATCGCCTTCGCACCCTTCGCCAGCGCCATTCCCACCGCCGCCACGGCGCCGGCCCTGATCCTGGTCGGGGCCCTGATGATGGCCCCGCTGGCCGAGTCCGACTGGACCGACCCGCAGGTCGCCATCCCCGCTTTCCTGACCCTGATCATGATCCCGCTGACCTTCTCGATCGCCAACGGCCTGGCCATGGGCATCATCAGCTTCGCGGTGCTGAAGATCGTCCGGCCGCGCCCGGCGGTGGCGCCGCCTGAGGGCTTCCTCGGCCGCCGGGTGCTGGGGGTCAGTTTCGGCGACCTCTTCCTCTACGCCCTGGCGGCGCTGTGCGTGGCGCGCTTCGTCTGGCTGGGCGGGGAATAGACGTTTGCGCGGGTGGCCCCTTTCGGCTAGAGAACCGCTCCCTGATCAAGGCACCCGTAGCTCAGCTGGATAGAGCGCTGCCCTCCGAAGGCAGAGGTCACACGTTCGAATCGTGTCGGGTGCGCCAGGGATTTCAACAGATTGCGAGACGCTGGCGGTCGGCTGAAAAGCCGCCGGCGCCACACCTGGGGAGATGCGGCGCCGGCGGGCCGGCTGCTGGACCGGACCATCGCGCGGGGCCTATCGCGCTGACCACGCCGGACGGGCTCGAAACGCCTGGCGAGGCTGGGCCGATGTCTATCGCGGGCGGAGGCGGCCTTCTCGCTCGGGCCTGCAACATCCTTTGCCCGCAGGCGCAGAACGCGCGCGCGCCGCGCGTTGAGGCGGCTTTTGATCGATCCCGCAGCTTCAATTGCCTGTCAGTGCGAAGTTGCGCCGTTCTTCCCCTGGGGCGTTGCGGGGAAGATTTTCCTCGGAGACAAGGCCTTCAGGAGAACAATCGCAACGCCACACGGCAAACTGGACAACAGGACATGGCTGCTCTTGACCCGACCGACCGCCGCATCCTGGCCATCCTGCAGGACGACGCCACCGTCTCGATCGCGGAGCTGGCCAGTCGTGTGAACCTGTCCCAGACCCCGTGCTGGAAACGCGTGAAACGCCTCCAGGACACCGGCGTGATCCAACGGCGCGTCGCCCTGGTCAACCGGGACGCGCTCGACCTGTCGCTGGTCGTCTTCGTGACCGTCAAGACCGGCCGCCATGACGACAGCTGGCTGGATTCCTTCGCCAAGGGGGCCGGCGGTCTTCAGGAGGTCGTCGAATTCTACCGCATGAGCGGCGACGTCGATTACCTCCTCAAGGTGATCGTCCAGGACATGGCGGCCTACGACCGCTTCTACAAGCGGCTGATCTCGACCGCGCCGCTGACCGACGTCTCCTCCAGCTTCGCCATGGAGCAGATCAAGTTCACGACCGCCCTGCCGGTCAGGATCGGATAGGCCGTTCTCCCAAAAAGTGGGCCGGGAGAATGAGCTTCTCCCAAACCGGCCCCGCGGCGCCTCCGCGTTCTCCGCAAGCCGGGCTTTGCCGCCCAATTGGGAAACCGCCTCATGGCGCAGGCGCCTACCCTGCCTGCCTCAGGATATCGGAGGCAGCATGTATCGGCGTCTGTTCGTCAATCATCCGAGGTCGGTCAACGAGACCTACCTTGAGCATATGGGCATGTCGGCCTCGTTCGGCGGCGCCATGCTGCTCGGCGCCCTGGCCTGCCTGGTGCATGCGGTCATCCCGGGGCTTTGCACCACGACCGGAAGCTCGGTCGTGGCGCGGCTGTACGAGCGCATGGTGACCAACCGGACGGGCCAGGCCGGCGGCGCCGACCAGGGTGGCGTCAATGCTTGATCAGCTCGCCCCGGCAAGAACCGACTCCCTGATGGAGCTTGCGCAGCTGATGCAGGCCGATCCCCGGGCGGACAAGGTCGACCTCGGGGTCGGCACCTATCGCGACGAGGCCGGCGCCATCCCGATCATGCGGGCGGTCAAGCTGGCCGAGCAGAGGCTGATCGGGGAGCAGCGCTCCAAGGGGTACCTGGGACCGGTCGGCGACCGGGACTTCACCCTGCTGCTGCAGAACGCCCTGTTCGACCTGCCGGGTCCTGTCGCCGAGCGCATGGCGCGGGTGCAGACGCCCGGCGGAACCGGCGCCCTGCGCCTCGCCCTGCAGCTGCTGGCCGACGCCAACCCCGGGGCCCGGGTGTGGATCGGCGTCCCGACCTGGCCGGCCCACGCGCCGATCATCCAGGCCTGCGGCCTGGCCGTCAGGACCTACGAGCACCTCGACGCGCGCGGGCGGTTCAACATCCAGGAGCTGGAGGCGGCGCTGGAAGAAGCCGTCGCCGGCGACATCGTCCTGCTGCATGGCTGCTGCCACAACCCGACCGGCGTCGACCTGCCGGCCGCCAGCTGGGCCTGCGTCGCGGCCGCCGCCGCCCGGAAGGGCCTGCTGCCGCTGGTCGACCTGGCCTATCCGGGTCTCGGCGATGGCGTCGAACAGGATGTGGCGGGCGTCGCCGCCCTGCTGTCGAGCTGTGAGAGCGCCCTCGTCGCGGTGTCCTGCTCCAAGAGCTTTGGCCTCTACCGGGACCGGACCGGGGCCCTGATGATGCTGAGCGGCGCGAGCCGATCGAGCGCCAACGTCGAGAAGGTGGCCGCCGCCCATGCCCGGCTGCTGTGGTCGAATCCGCCGGATCACGGCGCGGCGGTCGCGCGGATCATCCTGTCCTCCCCGGATCTGGTTCCGGTCTGGCGCGCGGAGCTGGACGCCATGCGGGTCAGGGTCAACCAGGTGCGCGCCGCGATGGCGGCCCTGCCCCTGCTGCGCATCAACCTGTCCGATCTGACCCGCCAGCGCGGCATGTTCGCCGTGCTGCCGATCGCCGGGGATGACGTCCGCCTGCTGCGGGAGCGCCATGCGATCTATGTGGACGCCTCCCGCCGCATCAACGTCGCCGGCCTGAACGATGGCAACCTGGGTCGCTTCTCGGCGGCGCTGGCCGAGATCGATGAGCAGCGCGCCTACGCCTAGCCGGCTTTAGAGGCGCCAGACCAGCAGCAGGCCGATACCGATCAGGACGGCCAGCGACAGGACGGCGACCGCCGCGACCCGTCCGCCGGACCGCGCCACCTGGCCAAGCTGGGTCTGCAGGCCGAGCCCGGCCATGGCGACCACCGTCAGCAGACCCGACGCCGAGGCGAACATGATCAGCAGGGCCGGCGGAAAGAGGCCCAGCAGCCTGAGGCCCGCCATGACCAGGAAGCCGATGATGAACCAGGGAACCAGCCGGCCGAAGTCGAACGCCTTTCCCGCCCCCGGCCGGCCGACGAAGAGCGACAGCGCCAGGACCACGGGCCCCAGCATGAGAACCCGCACCAGCTTGACCACCGCCCCGGTCTGCATGGCGACCGGTCCGAAGGGCGCGGCGGCGGCGAGGACCTGCGGGACGGCATAGACCGTCAGCCCGGCCAGGAAGCCGAACGATGCGGGCGCGAGGCCGAGCGCGACGCCGAGCAGCGGCAGGGCCAGCACCACAACGACGCCCAGGATGGCGGTGAAGGCGATGGAGGCGGCGACGTCCTCGCCGTCGGCGTCGATGACCGGCGCGATGGCGGCGATCGCCGAGTTGCCGCAGATGGCGTTGCCGCAGGCGGTCAGCAGGGCCAGCCGCCAGCCGAGGCCGAACAGCCGGCCAATGCCGTAGCCGACACCGATGCCGACGACGACCAGCAGGACGATGCCGACCGCCGCCCAAGCCCCCAGCGACTGCAGGGTGGCGGCGCTGACCGAGGCGCCCAGCAGGACGACGGCGACTTCCAGCAGGGTCCTGGCGCTGAAATCGATACCCGGCGCCCAGCGGCTTCCGGGCGTCCAGACCAGGCGAACGAGCGCCCCGAGCAGGATGGCCAGCACCAGGGGCTCCAGCCAGGCGCGGCCGAACAAGGCCGTCTCCATCCGGGCGAGGAGGATGGCCGGAAGGGTCAGCAGGGCGCAGGCCAGCACCCCGGGGGCGTGTCGCCGGACGAAGTCCAGGGGACGAAGGCGCGTGCGGTCGAAGGCAAAGGCGAAAGCCGTCATTGCCTTCGAATGCGCCGTCGTTACATATCACTCCAACTGATTGTTTTGCTCATTTCAATATGATTTGGAGAACGAATTGAACTTCGAACGCCTGCGGATCTTCGTGGCGGTGGCGGAGCGCGAGCATGTCACCGAGGCGGCGCGGTCGCTGAACCTGACGCAGTCCGCGGTCTCCAACGCCCTCAGCGTCTTTGAAGCGGAGCATTCGGTGCGGCTCTTCGACCGGGTCGGACGCGGCATCAGCCTGAACGCCGTCGGCCGGGCCTTCCTGCCGGAGGCAAAGGCGGTGCTGGCCCGCGCGGCGGCGGCGGCGGCGGCGCTGGCCGACATGAGCTCCCTGCGCGGCGGCCGCCTGGCCATCTTCGCCAGCCAGACGATCGCCAGCTACTGGCTGCCAAGGCGGCTGGTGGACTTCCATGCCGCCCACCCCGGCATCGAGCTGAACGTCGCCATCGGCAATACCCGGGAAGCCATGGAGGCCGTCCTCAGCGGCGCGGCCGAAATCGGCCTGGTTGAAGGCGAGGTGGACGATCCGGCCCTCAGCAAATCCCGCGTCGGCGCCGATCGGCTGGCGGTGCTGGTCACGGCCGATCACCCTTGGGCGGGGCGTTCGCGGCTGGAGGCGGCCGATCTGGTGACCCAGCCCTGGATTCTGCGGGAGGCCGGTTCCGGAACGCGATCCACCCTGGAGGCGGCGTTGCGGGCGGCGGGCGTCGATCCCCGCGACCTGGACGTCGCCATGACCCTGCCGGCCAACGAGGCGGTCCTCGCCGCCACCGAGGCGGGGGCCGGCGCCACCGCCCTGTCGGAGAGCGTGGCCCGGGCCTCGCTGGCCGCCGGCCGGCTGGTGGAGGTCGCCTTCCCCCTGCCCGAGCGGCCCTTCCGGCTGATCCGCCACAAGGAACGCTACCGCAGCCGGGCCGGCGACGCCTTCATCGACGTCTGCACCGCCATCACCCCTTGAAGACCGCCATCGGGGCGGCGCATGACAGGCGGCGCCCGGCGCGGAGAACGGCAATCATGAGGGTCCTGCTGGTCGAGGACGAACCGGAGATGGTCTCCGCCCTGCGGGCGGCGCTGCGCGGCCATAACATCCTGCTCGACCATGCCGCCACCCTGGCCGAGGCGGAGGCCCTGGCGGCGGCCTCGCCCTTCGACGCCCTGGTGCTCGACCGCCAGCTTCCAGACGGCGATGGCCTGACCCTGATCCCCAAGCTGCGGGCCAGGAAGAACACCGTCCCGGTGCTGGTGCTGACCGCTCGGGGCGACATCCCCGACCGGGTCGAGGGCCTGAACTTCGGGGCCGACGACTACCTGACCAAACCCTTCGCCGTGGAGGAGCTGCTGGCCCGCCTGCGGGCGCTGGCGCGGCGGCCCTCGGACCTGCAGAGCGACATCGTCACGGCGGGACGCCTGTCCTTCAACCACGTCAATCGCGACGCCAGGGTCGGCGAGGCCGCCCTCGACCTGACGCGGCGGGAGCTGCTGGTGCTGGAGGCGCTTCTGCGCAACTTTGGGCGCATGGTTCCCAGGGCGTCGCTGATGGACTCGGTCTTCTCCATGGACGATGAGGTCCAGCCCAACGCGCTGGACATCCACGTCTCCCGCCTCAGGAAGAAGCTGGCCGCGGCGCAAACCGGCCTGGTGGTCAATGTGGTGCGGGGCGTCGGCTACCTGCTGAGAGAGGACGTATGAACCTCCTTCGGCCGGGCTCGCTGAAAGGCTGGCTCGTCACCCGCCTGTCGCTGGCGCAGTGGCTCATCCTGACGGTGTTCATCGGCCTCAACGCGGCCGTCGGGTCGGCCATGTGGATCGCCGGCTACGGCATCTACGAGACCAGCATCGCCGCCGCCTTCGAGAAGGCGGTCCATCGCGGCGCCGACGGCGGCCTGGTCGTCACCAACACGCCCGCGCTGACCCGTCTGCGCACCCAGGCCCCCGACTTCTGGTTCATCATCCGGGATGGGGCCGGTCACCGGCTTTCGCAGGGTGCTCCGCCGGCGGAGGTCGTGCGTCGGCTGCCGACGCTTGAAACCCTTGAGTACGGCCGCCTCGTCATCAACCCCCATCACACGGCGCCGGCCCCGCCGGTCGCCATCATCCGGATGATCGAGACGGACGCCGGCCCTGTCCAGATGATCACCAGCGGCAAGGGGCGGGCGACCTTCTGGCAGGCGGCCGAGGTGATGGTGAAACCGGCGGTCCTGTATACCCTGATCATCTCCATGGTGACCGCGTCGGTCCTGTTTCTCCTGACGCCGTTCGTCGTCCGGCGGGCCTTGAGGGGCCTTGAGCGCGCCGCCGAGGAGGTCAGGCGGATCGACGTCGACCGCATCGGGACCCGTCTCAGCCTGGAGGGGGTTCCGGCCGAGATCCTGCCCTTCGCCCGCACCATCAACGACACCCTTGAGCGGCTCGACAAGGGCTATGAGGCCCGCAAGCGCTTCCTGGCCGACGCTGCCCACGAACTGCGGACGCCGATCGCCATCCTGGCCACCCGCCTGGCCGCCCTGCCGGCCGGGGCGGACCGATCCCGCCTGCTCGAGGACGCCGCGCGGCTGACGGCGTTGACCGACCAGCTGCTCGACCTGCAGCGGCTGGAAATGCAGAAGACGCCATTCACGCGAATCAACCTGGTCGGTCTCGCCGAGCGCGTGGTTCGCGACCTGGCGCCCCTCACCTTCGGGGCGGGCTACGAGATGGCCTTCGAGCCGGAGGCGCCGACGGTGCTGATCGAGGGCGACGAACTGGCGGTCGAACGCGCCCTGACCAACCTGGTCCAGAACGCCATCAACCACGGCGGCCGTCAGGGAACCATCTCGGTGCGTGTCTCCACCGCCGGCTGGGTGGAGGTCGCCGATGAGGGCGCGGGCATTCCGGAGGCCGAACGCGAGCACATCTTCGAACCCTTCCGGCGGCTGGGACCGGAGGGACGCGGCGCGGGCCTGGGGCTGGACCTGGTTCGACGGATCATGACGCTTCACGGGGGGCGGGTGGAGGTGATGCCCGCCGCCGCCCGGGGGGCGAGCTTCCGGCTGATCTTCCCGCTGGAGCCCGCGACCTAGCAGGGATTGTCCTGTGGCCCCCGCATACCGGACATTGAAACGACGCCGCGACGGGCGCGCGACAGACTGATGACAGGTCGCGGGCGCTTAGTGCCGTCCCATGCGCTACTCGGCAACAAACGCTGCAGTCACGGAACAGGCGGGGACCCACACCGCGCTGCTCCCGCGCGGGGTCCGCGACGGCGCTGGCCTCGCCCGGCCGCCGCTGTCGCTTGTCATCCCAAACCCCTTCCAGAAACAGATCGAAGCCATCTTCGACCCTGGCCAGAAGACCGTCGGGGCGCGGGCCGGCGACGATTGGCGCATCGACAGCGTCGAACGCGACCTGGCGCTCTGGCATGCCGTCTCCGGCGGCGGCTTCGACTGCACCCTGCGCGGCGTCGACCAGGCGGAGGGGCGGGGCCCGAGCGTCCATGTGATCTTCCTGCGGGGCGGTGATCTCGAGGTTCGCCAATGGGGCCGGGTGAGCGCCCTCACGGCCGGGGACGTCTTCGTCTGCTGCGGCTGGCTGCCGCTGTCGCTGCATGTCGAGGGGCGGTTCGACGCTCTGATCTGCGAGCTGCCGGCCTGGTGGGCGATCGAACGTTTCCTCGATCGCTCGCTCATCTGCCCCGACCTGCATATCGACGGGGACTTTTTCGCCGCCCGGACGATCTTCCACATGGCCCAGGCCATCTTCGAGCTCGACGCCGGGGACAGAACGGCGGGCCAGGGCATGGCGATGCTGACCGATCTGCTGCGTTCGGGACTGGCCGCCGGCATAGACGACGCCGCGCCCATGCCCCGCGTGGTCGGCCGGCTGGGCCGCATCCTGCAGTTCATGGTCCACAGGATCGATCAGCCGGGCCTGTCGGCCAACGACGCGGCCGCGGCGCTGAAATGCTCGCCGAGGACCATCTACAAGGCCTGCTCCGACGCCGGCACGACCTTCAACGCCCAGCTCATGGAGGTGCGGCTTCTGACCGCCCAGCACCGGCTGCTGCGCGGCGACGACCGCATCTCGCACATAGCCTACGGGGTCGGCTTCTCCAGCCTTTCCCACTTCTCCAGGCAGTTCAAGGCGCGCTTCGGCCTGCCGGCCAACGCCTATCGGCTGGCCGGCCGCAAGCCTGCCTGAGGGCTAGACACTGACCGGCGCCTGGCTTTGAGCCGCGTCCTGGATGCTCCGCCAGGCCCGGGTCCGCCAGGCCGACAGCACCTCGCCAACCCCGCCCTGCCAGTAGGCCATCAGGGCCTTCCACCGCTCGGCCTGCCCCGAGGCGGCCATCAGCTGGTCCGTCTCCGCCTGGATCTCGGCCTGGCGGGTCTGCTGCTGAGCCTCGTCGGCGTCCTTCGGAAGCGCCGCGAACCGGGCGTGCGCGGTCCGCATGCAGCGGCGGATCGTCTCGGTCAGCATGTCCTGCGTCTCCTGGTCCCATCCGGCGGCCAGCCCCTGCTCAGCCTCGGCGGCGCGCTCCCAGGCCATCCAGACGTCTGCCGCCACGCCGGGGGCGGCGTCCGGATCCCAGGCCATCGCCGCCACGACGCGAGCATAGACAGCGGCCACGGGTGGCGAGTCTTTCAAGGCGGCGATGAGCGCGCTCCGCGCCCGCCGCCATTCGTCCCGCGCCACAGGGGAGTCGGCCGACCGTTCGACCAGCTGGACGATCGCCGCCGCCGGGCCATGGGCCGCCGTATGGCGAAGCCTGGGCTCGACACCATCGACCGGATCGCGCCAGACCTCGATGAACCACCCGCGCTGCAGCCGCTGGAGGTCGGCCCCGAGGGCGACACCATCGAGGGTCGCGCGGAGAAACGCGCAGGATCCCTCAAGGTGGGGCGCTCGCGACGCCAGGGACAGAAGGCCGACAAAGCCGCTGCTCAGGCCGAACGCCTGGGCGCAGGCCTGCCGCTCGTCGTCCGTCGCCGCGGTCGACCAGCCGGGATGGTCGCCGGCCGCGGCGCAGGCCCTGGCCTTGAGGGCGGCGTCGCCGAAGAAGGCCCCGGTCGCGGTCATTGATCGACGCCCAGCTGGGCTTCCACGAACTCCGCGAGGCGACCCCGCGGCTGGTTGCCGATCAGCCGTTCGCGGACCGCGCCACCCCGAAACATCAAGAGGGTGGGGACGCTCTGGACGTTGTAGGCATAGGTCACGTCAGGCGCGGCGTCGGTGTCGACGGCGACCACCTCGATCTCCCCGTCATACTCGGCGGCGAGATCGGCCAGGGCCGGCTCCAGCATCCTGCACAGGCCGCAGCCGTCGTTGGTGAACTGGACGAGGACGGGACAGGGCGATCTGAGAACGCGCGCTTCGAACTCGCCGTCGCCGACTTGGGGAAAAGAAATCATCCGGGCCTCCCGATCAGGGAGCGGATTCTAGGGTGGCTCGCGGGGCGCCATCTTCTCAATTTGCCTGCGCCGGAGCGGCCTGGGAGAATTCCATTCTCGTCGCCCCGGCCCCCTCCTTCGCATCCGCGAGAAGGGGGTTGACGGCTCCGATCCGGTTCGCCACCGTAAAGCCACTCATCAAGACCGGCTGAGGGATAGGCCCTTTGACGCCGGGGCAACCTGTCAGGATCCACCCGATCCTGTCGATGGTGCCAACTCCTGCGAGGCTCCCCGGAGCCGCGAGAGATGAGTGAAGCGACGGCTCCCCTGGGGCCGGCACGACTTCACGGGTCTGTCACCGCACGCGTTGGTTCGCCCCACCGGTCTCGCTGAACGAGATCGTCATGAGCCGCTTCAAGACCCTGCACCCCTGTACGACCACCGCCCATCACGGCATCGACGACGACCCCACGCACGGCGCGGTGATCCCGCCGCTCTACCTGTCGTCCAACTACAGCTTCGACGGGCTGGATGGGAAACGGCGCTACGACTACACGCGATCGGGCAACCCGACGCGGGACGTGCTGGCCGAGACCCTGGCCAGCCTGGAAGGCGGCTGCGGCGCGGTGGTGACCGCGACGGGGATGGCGGCCGTGGACCTGGCCCTCTGTTCGCTCCAGCCCGGCGACCTGCTGATCGCGCCGCACGATCTGTACGGCGGCAGCCACCGCCTGCTCAGCGCCCGCGCCCAGCGGGGGCATCTCGAGGTCGCCTTCATCGATCAGAACGATCAGGCGGCGCTGGACGCCGCCTTCGCCCTGGGGCCGAAGCTGATCCTCATCGAGACGCCGTCCAACCCGCTGATGCGGGTGGTCGATGTGGCCGACCTCTGCGCCCGCGCCCACGCCGTGGGCTGCAAGGCGGCGGTGGACAACACCTTCCTGTCGCCGGCCCTGCAGCAGCCGATCGCCCTGGGCGCCGATCTGGTGATCCATTCGACGACCAAATACATCAACGGCCATTCCGACGTGGTCGGCGGCTGTGTCGTGGCCAAGGCCCCGGCCGACCTCGAACAGCTGGCCTGGTGGGCCAACTGCCTGGGCGTCACCGGCTCGCCGTTCGACGTCTGGCTGACCCTGCGGGGCGTCCGCACCCTGTTCCCCCGCATCGAGCGCCAGCAGGCGACGGCCGGGCGGGTCGCCGAGTGGCTGGCGGCGCATCCGGCCGTCAGGGCGGTCCACTATCCGGGCCTGAAGAGCCACACCGGCCATGCCGTCGCCGGCCGCCAGCAGAGCGGCTTTGGCGCCATGCTCAGCTTCGAACTGGCCGACCTCGACAGCGCCCGCGCCTTCGTCGACCAGTTGCAGCTCTTCACCCTGGCCGAATCCCTGGGCGGGGTGGAGAGCCTGGTCGCCCATCCCGGCCTGATGACCCACGCCTCGATGACGCCCCAGGCCCGGGCGACGGCCGGCATCACCGACGGCCTGCTGCGCCTGTCGATCGGGCTGGAGCATCCCGAGGACCTGCTGGCCGACCTGACCGCCGCGCTGGCCGCCGTGCCGACCGCGCGCCTTTTCGAAGCCGTCTGAGAGGCGCCGGCATGACCTCCAATACGCTGGCCCTGGCCCACCCGGCTCCGGCTCACTCCGACAACCCCGCCCCTGCCGACGAGCCCGTCGCCCTGCTGCAGCTCGACGCCAGCGACGCCAGGGAAGCCGCCTCGGCCGTCTATCGCGAGGTTCGGCATGGGCGGCGGGTCGTGGCCGTCGCGTCCGGCGACGCCGAGGCCCCGGCCCGTCTGGTCGCGGCTCTGGACGCGATCGGCGTCCGCGCCGTGCGGCCGGCCCCCGGCGAGGCCTGGCTGACCTCCGGGGTCGCGGTTGTGCCCGGACCGCAGGCGCCGCCCCGCGCGGCGGCTCCGCCCACGCGGGTCCTGCGCATCGCCCTGGCCGGCTGCGGCGTGGTCGGCGGCGGCGTTCTGGCGCGGCTGCTCTCCGATCCGCGCTTCGAGGTGGTCGGAGTGCTGGTCCGGTCGGCGGACAAGTCTCGCGGGACAGCGATCCCCGCCGGGCTGATGCAGACCGATCCGGCCGCCCTGCTGGCCCGCGAGCCCGACGTGCTGGTCGAGGCGATCTCGGACGCCGCGACCGGTCTGGCGCTGATCCGAGCGGCGCTGGCGCGGCGCGTGCACGTGGTCAGCGCCAACAAGCAGGCGGTGGGCGCCGACCTGCCGGCGCTCAGGGCCCTGGCGCAAGGCTGCGGCGCGCGGCTGCTCTATTCGGCCAGCGTCGGCGGCGGCGCGCCCCTGATCGAAACCGTTCGCCGGGCGCGCGCCCAGGCGCCGGTCGTGCGCATTGAGGCGGTGCTGAACGGCACCTGCAACTTCATCCTCAACCGCCTGGCGGACGGATGGGCCTTCGACGCGGCCCTGGCCGAGGCCCGCGCCGCCGGTTTCGCCGAGGAGGATTCGTCGGCCGACCTGAGCGGCCTCGACGCCGCCGCCAAGCTCGCCATCCTCGCCCACGAAGCCGACGGCCGACGGCTCGCCATCTCGGCGGTGTCGCGGACCGCCCTGTCAGCGGCGCTCGCCCTTCCGGCCGGCCGGGTGCGGCAGGTGGCTCGGCTGGACCTGACGACGGGCCGGGCCTCGGTGGGGTTCGAGGCCGTGGGCGCCGACCCTCTGTTCGCCGACCTGGCCGACGAGGGCAACGCCGTCCGGGTGGTCACGGCGGACGGGCAACGCTTCCACGCCAGGGGCCGGGGGGCCGGACAGATCCCGACCGCCGAGAGCGTCTGGGGCGACCTGACCGATCTGCTGACCGAGGGCTGAAAGCGGGCCCACCGCCATTGTGGTTGGAGGGGCGTTCAAACGTTGAGTTGGTCAGCCTGCCCGCGTCAGCGCGGCATCCCCACCTGATCGACCATTCGGGCGCCCGCTTCGATGCAAGACAACCAAACCCTGATCGATCCCTCGGCCCGGCAGGCCGCCGAGAAGGAAAGCCCGCCTGAAAGCGGTTCCGGATCGCTCTGGCAGGACCTCAGGTTCGGCGGCCGCCTGATCGGGCGATACGGCAGGTCAGACCCGATCGCCGCCACCGCGCTGTTCGCGATCTTTCTGTTCTCCGGCGGCCTGGGGTCGTTCCTGATGATGCAGACGCAGGTCAACCTCGCCGCCATCACCAACGCGCTGGTGGCCAAGCAGGCGGGCCTGATCGGCGGTCTGGTCCTGAATATCGTCGGACTGAGCGCCGTGTCGGCCGCCCTGGGCATGCTGACGATCTGGGCCGGACTGACCGTGAGAATCCGGTTCCGGAAACACATGGTCGAAAACTATGTGGGGCGCTGGATAGAGGGCTACAAATTCTTCCACCTGGAGCAGAGAGGCGACCTCGACTATCCCGAGCAGCGCATCCAGGAGGACACCTTTCTGTTCCTCGAGCGCTTCATGATGATCGGCCCCGGCATCCTGATGGTGTCGTTCTCGATCTTTCTCTATTCGGGCCAGCTGTGGCGGATATCGCCGCCGATCACCATCGACGCGATCGGCATGGATCAGGCGATCCCGGGCTTTCTCGTCTATGCGGCGTTCGCCTTCGGCATCGCCTTCACCCTCCTCATCCACTGGGCGGGCGCGAGCCTGACCCGGGTGGAAGTCGTCCGGCAGAGGCTGGAGGCGCAGTTTCGGGCCGAGATGGCGGCCGTGCGGGTGAACGCCGAGGCCATCGCCTTCGCCCGGGGCGCCGGGGTCGAGCACAGCCGCCTGACCGGCACCTTCAACCTGATCCGGAAGAACTGGCGCTTCTACACCTGGTCGAACATGAAGATTAATTTCGTCCGGGGGGTCCCGGAGATGCTGCTGATCATCGGCCCGACGCTGCTGTGCGCGCCCTTCATCCTTCGCCGGCAGCTGCAGATCGGCGATATCGCCCTCATGGCGATGGCCTTCCGGCAGGTGTTCATGGGGGTCGGCGTGCTGACCCTCTACTATGACCAGCTGGCCATCCTGCGGTCCTCCGTCGCCCGCCTTCGCCGTCTGGACGAACTGCTGTCGGTGACCATCCCGAGCGACATCACGGTGGTCGACGGCCAGGGCCGCGACATCGAGGTCCGCAGGCTGACCATCGCCTATCCGGACGGCTTGGCCATGACCGAGGTCGGCGACCTGACCATCGCCCCCGGCGACCGCCTGCTGGTCCAGGGCCGCTCCGGGGCCGGCAAGAGCACCCTGCTGCGCGCCATCGCCGGCCTCTGGCCCTTCGGAGCCGGCGAGGTCACCCTGCCCCAGGACGCCCGCATCGCCTTCCTGCCCCAGCGCGGCTACATGCCCGACGGAACCCTGGCCAGCCTGATGGCCTATCCGCGCACGCCGGACGCCTTCTCCGACGAGACCTATGTCGATCTTCTCACCCACCTGGGCCTGGAGCGGCTGGTCCCCAGGCTGCACGACTTCGAGCCCTGGGGCCGCAGCCTGTCGCCGGGCGAACAGCAGCGGATCTCCGCCGCCCGCGCCATCCTGGCCGCGCCCGACTTCCTGTTCGTCGATGAGGCCACGAGCGCCCTCGACACCGAGTCCGAGGCCACCCTCTACGGCCTCATCGCCCAGCGCCTGCCCAGCACGGCCCTGATCTCCGTCGCCCACCGGCCGACCGTCGAGCGCTTCCACACCACCCGTCTCAAGCTCGAAGGCGGCAAGACCCGCCTGGGCGCCATCGCCCCCGCCACGGCGTAGCGCCGCGCCCCGGCCCCGTCCGCCGGAGCCCTCATTGCACTGAGAGGCAAGTCATCAGCACTGTGGGGCAACAAGTATGCTGGCAATACGACAGTCGAATAGCGACGTTCAAATGACTCTTTCCTAACAAAATTCGGGGAAAGAGAATTATATTCTCTTTCATGTATATTTTCGACCTCTTCATATCTACGAACACTCAATAAAGAGCATCGTTTTGCATTGAAGACACTCTTGCGCGGCGCCACCCTAGCGTCCTGGGCAGGCCTCCATCCCCGCGAGCGCGGATGGCCCCGCCCCACCTAATTCGTCGCGTTGGGAAGCTGATATGCGTCCGTCGGGCAAAAGGTCTTCGGCAATGCGGCTCGGCTCCGGCCGGGGCCATGGCCAACGGGGGACGCCCCGGTGAAACCAGCGCTGTCGGCTGACGATCTGCGGGAAGTGTTCTGCGACACGCGCGTCGAACTGGAGCGCATGTTGCGCCGCCGGGTGCGGTGCGCGGACCTGGCGGCCGACCTGACGCAGGATACCTTCCTGCGCCTCGGCCAGATCACCGCCGCCTTGCCTGACCGCGACCAGGCCCGGTCCTACCTGTTCCGCATCGCCAAGAACCTCGCCACCGACCATCAGCGCCGGGAGGGGCGGCGCGCGGAGATCCTGGCGGGTTCGACGGTGCTGTTCGAGGACTACCGGTCGACGCCCGAGGACGTGACGCTGGCGAAGGACCAGATGCAGGTCGTGGAGGCGGCCCTGGCCGAGCTGCCGAAGCATTGCCGCAACGTCCTGCTCATGAGCCGCCTGCAGGGCATGACCCACGGCCAGATCGCCGCCGAGCTGAAGGTCAGCAAGAGCCTTGTGGAGAAGTACGCGATCAAGGCCGCGCTGCACTGCCGGGCAAGGCTGGAAGCGCTGTAGGACCTTCTTCGCTACCCGCATTGCGATATTCGATCGTGCTGATCGTTGTTGTTGCATGACCGCCCTTCGAACGCCCCCCGGCGCAGACGATGAGCCAGCCGAGCCCCTGGACGACCTCGCGCGTCAGGCGACGCGCTGGGTCGTCCGATTGACCAGCGGGGAGGCGACCTCCGAGGACATCGAAACCTATCGGCAATGGCGCGACCACTGTCCCGAGCACGCGGCGGCGCTGGCCGAGGCGCGCCGGCACTGGCTGCTCTTGGGGCCCGCCCTGGAGGCGGATCGCGCCTCGCCGTCCGCGCCCCCTTCCGCCTGAACCTTCGTCGGTTGCGGTTGTGGCCCCGCCCACTCGTTACCCCCAGGTGACGCGAACCGCCCTGGCGGGCGCGCCGGACGCCGTTCGATCCGTTACCTGGGGATTCCATTGGCCATGCAAGACAAGCTGCTCCCGACGGAGACCGGCGGCGCCGGCAGTCCAGGCGACGGCGGCCCCGGATCGCGCCGGCTGGGCGGCGTCTGGCGGGATGTCAGTCACGTTGGCTGGCTGATCGGCCAGTACGTCAAGGCCGACCCCTGGGTCGGCGTCCTGCTGCTTGGGGCCCAGGTCGGCGGAGGCCTGGCCTCCACCTTCATACTCCTGCAGATGCAGGTCGGTCTGGCGGCCCTCACCAACGAGTTGGCGGCGCTGAACGGGGATCGGATTCCCGGCCACACCACCACCCTGCTGGGCCTCGCGGCCGTTGCCGCCAGCCTGATCGCGGTCATGGTTCTCGTACGGTTCGCTCTCCAGATCCGCTTCCGCCGCGTCGTGACCAACAACCTGCTGGGGCGTTGGCTGGCGGATAACCGGTTCTTCCACCTCGACAGGCGGGCCGATGTCGATCACCCCGAGCAACGGATCCAGGAAGACGTCTTCCAGTTCATCGAACGCACGATGTCGATGGCGCCGACCGTCCTGTTCTCGTTCTTCGCCATCTTCCTCTACACCGGCCAGCTGTGGCGCCTGTCGCCGCCGATCCGGGTCCCCGGCCTGGACCAGCCCCTACCCGGGGCCTTGGTCTTCCTGGCCTATGGCTTCGCCATCGCCTTCACCCTGATCGTCCACTGGGTGGGCGTCGGCCTGACCCGGGCCGAGGTCGCGCGCCAGGGGCTGGAGGCCCGGTTCCGCCAGCAGATGGGGGGCCTTCGGCAGAACGCCGAGCCGATCGCCTTCGCCCGCGCCGCCGGCGCTGAGAAGGAGCGCCTGACCAGCAGTTTCGGCGACATCCGCCGCAACTGGCGGGCCTTCACCTGGGCGAGCATGACGGTCAACTTCGTCAAGGACCTGCCCACCACCATCCTGATCATCGCGCCCACCCTGATGGCCGCGCCCTTCGTGCTCAGTGGACAGATGCAGATCGGCGACGTCGTGCTGATCGCCGCCTCGCTCGCGGCCGTCTACGGCGGCGTCGGCGTCATCGTTCAATACTACGACCAGCTGGCCATCGTCCGCTCGGCGGTCGCCCGTCTGCGGCTTCTGCACGAGCTGCTGTCGACGACCATCCCCAGCGACATCACGGTGGTCGACGGCCAGGGCCGCAACATCGAGGTCCGCAGGCTGACCATCGCCTATCCGGACGGCTTGGCCATGACCGAGGTCGGCGACCTGACCATCGCCCCTGGCGACCGGCTGCTGGTCCAGGGCCGCTCCGGGGCCGGCAAGAGCACCCTGCTGCGCGCCATCGCCGGCCTCTGGCCCTTCGGAGCCGGCGAGGTCACCCTGCCCCAGGACGCCCGCATCGCCTTCCTGCCCCAGCGCGGCTACATGCCCGACGGCACCCTGGCCAGCCTGATGGCCTACCCGCGCACGCCGGACGCCTTCTCCGACGAGACCTATGTCGATCTTCTCACCCACCTGGGCCTCGAACGGCTGGTCCCCAGGCTGCACGACTTCGAACCCTGGGGCCGCAGCCTGTCGCCGGGCGAGCAGCAGCGAATCTCCGCCGCCCGCGCCATCCTGGCCGCGCCAGACTTCCTGTTCGTCGACGAGGCCACCAGCGCCCTCGATACCGAGTCCGAGGCCACCCTCTACGGTCTCATCGCCGAGCGCCTGCCCAGCACGGCCCTGATCTCCGTCGCCCACCGGCCCACCGTCGAGCGCTTCCACACCACCCGTCTCAAGCTCGAAGGCGGCAAGACCCGCCTGGGCGCCATCCCTCAAGCCACAGCCTGAAAGAAAGAAGCATGTCCCTCATAGCCGACGTCACCACCGAGCAGTTCGAGACTGAAGTCCTGCAGTCCAGCCTTCCGGTGTTCGTGGATTTTCACGCCCAATGGTGCGGCCCCTGCAAGGCGATGGCGCCGGCCCTGGAAGACATGGCCCGCGAGTTCGAGGGCGAGGTCCGCATCGTCAAGGTCGATATCGACGCCGAGCCGGCGCTGATGGAGCGCTACAACGTCCAGGGCGTGCCGACCTTCGTGATGATCCAGGACGGGGAGATCAAGGAGCGGTTCAGCGGCGGCGCCACCCGCGGCAAGCTGGCGGCGGTCTTCGAACGCTTCGTCGGGGGCGGTCAATGAGCGCGTTCGGCGCTGAAGCGCGCAAACAGTCGCTGCTGGAGGATATCCGCGCCCAGGGCCCGGCCTATCAGCAATGGCTGAATCCGGAGAACAACCCCGCCGACCTCGCCCGGGACTACAGCCTGCACCTGGCCTTCCTGCGCCTCGCGCCCGTCCTGGCCGGATATGGCGTGGATGACGAAGGCAAGGCGTTCCTTGCCTCGGCGCTCGAGGCCCTGCTGGTCGGCGGCGACGAACTGAACGCCGTCCGCCGCTGGTTCCTGGCGGCCTGGGATGACCAGGCCTATGGGATCGGCGCGACGCTGGCGTCGACGCCCCTGCTCGCGCCCGCCGAAGCCATCATCGACCTGGTCCGCCGCTCGCTCGCCGAGCCGGTGGAGAAGCAGGCCTGGCGAAAGGCCCGCTCCGCCCTGCTCGCCGCCATCGAGGCGGCCGGCCTGTCGAGCGACCTGGCCGACCCGGTGCTGTCGATGGCCTGGGACCTCGACCAGACGCCCGGCGCCGCCGGCGATGTGGCCAACGCCTGGGGCGGTCCGATCCTCTGGCGGGCCCATGCCGAGGACGCCGACCAGTTCACCCAGGCCGAGAACGATGAGCTGATGGAGGCCTACCGTCTCTTCCACGAGCAGGCCATGGAAACGGTCGGCGAACTCATCCCCGGCAATGCCGAGCAGTACGCCGCCTACCAGGCGGCCCAGGCCAACCTCTGGGCGGCTCAGCCGCGGCTGAAGGCTTTGAAGCAGCGCTCCGACGATCGCGGCGCCCGCGCCAACGCCATCTTCGCGGCCTGGCGGGCCGAGGCGCGGCAGGCGCTTCTGGACTGCCTGCGGACGGCTCCCGTCTACAGCGCGGCCTGACAACGCCCACCGGCCGGCCGAGGGGCCTCGGCCGGCCGGTGGATCAGCCATCATCAAATGAAAAAGCCCGCCGGTTCGCGGGACGCGACTCTCGGCGGGCCAATGACCGGGCTTGTTCGACCGCGGCGTCCATCCGGGCCGGCGTCGCTTTCACACGACGCCAGCCCGGGGGTCGCCGCCTATTTGAAGCGATACCGCACGGTGGCGATGAAGGCGCGCGGCTGTTCGACGTTGGCGTTGCCGAAGGTCCCGGAACTCACCGAGTAGAGACGTTCGTCGGTGACGTTCTTGACCCCGAACGTCGCCGACCATTTGGGCGCGTCGTAGCCGACGCTCAGGTCGAGCCTGAACTGGCTGGGGTTGTCGGCCGTCGGCAGGGTGGGGCTGCCATCGACCCGCGCGCTGCGCGCCCGAAGGCCGCCCCCGGCCCACCAGCCGACGCCGTCGGTCCCGAAGTCGTAGGTCAGCCAGATGCTGCCCTGGTGCGGCGCATACAGGGCGTTGGCCACCGACAGGTCATCGGTCTCGGTGTTGGCGTAGCGGTAGTTGGCCCGCACCTCGAGCCGCGGCAGGATCTTGCCCGAAACGTCCAGCTCGAGACCCTCGGAGTGCATGCCCTTCACCGTGACGTAGCAGACCAGCGTCTGGCCCAGGCAGATCGGCATGTTGTTGACCGGATCGGGCACGGCGACGTTCTTCTGGTCGATGGAGTAGACCGACAGCGTGGCCGCGATCTTCTCGTCCATCAGCAGCGCCTTGACCCCGACTTCGTACTGCTGGGCGTCTTCGGGCGGCACGGTGTTGCCATTGATGTTGTAGAAGCCCTGGTTCGGCCGGAAGCCCTTGGAGGCGTTGCCGTAGACCGACAGCGTGGGCGAGATCCGGTAGACGACGCCCAGAGATGGCAAGGTCCGCTCGAAGGTTTCCAGCTTGGGCCCGGTCAAGGTCTGGGCCTCGTATGACATCTTCCGGACGCCGGCCAACACCACCAGCTTGCCCCAGGTCATCTGGTCCATCAGCAGGATGCCGGTCTCTTCGGGATTGAAACCGCCGCCCGCGAAGGGGGTCGGAATCCCGAAGATCGGGCCAAGGTCGGCGGTGCGGTCGAGAGTGACCCCGGTGTCGAGATTGGTGGAGTAGGCGCCCACGAGCCGCTGCTTCACCTGGTATTTGCCGGTCGAGATGTCGTAGGCCGCCAGCAGCTTGTGCTCGATCGGGCCGGTGTCGAAGCGGCCGCGCAGTTCGAGCTTGGTGTTCTCGACCTTCGTGGTCGAGACCCCTTCGAACTGGATGGTCATGACGCTCGGCGGGGGCACGAAGAACGGGAAGGCGAAGGTCGCGCTGGTGCTCGAGTCCCGATCCTGCTGGTCATGCGAATACCGGAGCGCCAGGCTCCAGTCGTCGGTGATCCTCTGTTCCAGGGTGAAGGTCGCGGTGCGGCTCTCGACCTCGATGCCGCTGTCCCTGGGCCCGAAGCGATAGATCGGCAGGTCGTCCGTCAGCTTGGACTTGTCCGTGATGACCAGGGTCTCGGGCGCGTTGCGGATATCCTGGTATTCGTACTGGGCGGTGAACTCGGTGCCCCAACTCGGAATCCGGAAGGTCACGGAGGGCGCCAGGTAGTCCGTCGAGGACCCGTCGTAGCCGGCCTCGGTATGATCGGCGCTCTGCGTCGACCCGACCAGGCGGGCGCGAATATTGCCCTCCGACGTCAAGGGACCGCCGACGTCGAAGCCGACGTCATAATAGCCGTTGCTGCCCACCGAGGAGGTCACTTCGGCCTTCAGGGTGCTCGGCGGCGTCTTGGTGATGATGTTGACGACGCCGCCATAGCCGGCGCCGACGCCGGCGATGATGGCTTCGGGGCCCTTGACGACTTCAAGGCGCGATATGGCGATGATCGGCAGGTTGTTGGACCGGCCGTCGATCCCCAGGTTGCCGTTGCGCATGACGTTGGCGTTGAAGCCGCGCATGGAGAACGAGCCTTCGATGCCGCCATCGACGCCGGAGACGTTGGCGACGGCGTCGGCGAAGGTCAGGGACTGCTGGCGCTGAAGGAGTTCCTCGCTGACCGTGCTGACCGACAGGGGCAGCGTCATCGGATCGGCGTCCATCCGCGTGCCGGTGCGGGTGCGATCGGCCAGGTGGGAGACGCCGGTCGAGGTGACGACGACCTCGGACACGTCACCCCCAACGGACGCGACGTCGGACTGCGAGGTCGGGCACCCCCGCGCCTCGCTGACGATGAGGACGCCGCCGGCCTCGCCGCAGGAGGTCAGCTTGGTGCCGGCGAGGACGCTTTCGAGCGCCTGGCGGGACGACTGGGCGCCCTTGGCGCCCTGGGTGGTGCGCCCGGCGATGTCGACGCCTTCGATGCGCACCTTCTGGCCGGTCGCCGTCTCATAGGCGGTCAGGGCCGCGGCCAGGTCGCCGGCCGGAATGTCATAGGTTCGCTGCTGCGCGAGGGCCGGCGAAGCGAACAGGGCCAGCGCGCCGCATAGGGCCGTCGTCGCCAGGTAGGTTTTATTCAGACAAGGTGTTTTGGTCATAAGAACCCCCGATGTGGCGACGACGCCGTCGCTCGTGCAGACAGTAAACGTCTGTGCCGAAGCGATTCCTCAAAGGCCCGCCGCGCGCCGGGACCACCCCTCTTCATTAGGCGCTGATTTCATTATAGAAATACCACAGTTTTTTATGATCCCGGCACGCCGTTCGCTCTACGGCCGGGTCTTTTCGTCGCAAAGCCGGCCCTGCAAGAATGACATCGTCGAGGCGGCGCCCCTCGAACGATCAGGCAAGAACATGCCTCTGGAAAACCCGGTTCAGGTAATTTTCATGCGGGATTGCCGAGGCCGCAGGCTGAGGTCGCGCCCCGGGGAGTCCGGCCGATCCTGAAGGCCTCAACCGGGCGCATTTCGCCAACCTGGACTGCATCTATAGTTTGAGCCGACTTGCGGACGTCTCGCCCTGGCCGGTTAACCGTCGCCTTCCGGTCCCGTTGCTTGGGGATATCTGGCGGCGACCGGCGGCAAACCTAAGCGGGAAGATCGATGCGGGTGACAGCTCATATCTTCTCCCGGCCCCGCCAAATGGAGAATGGTCTTTCCGCAAACCGTGGCGGCGCAGAGAAGCTTGGAACGCCGCCCTCGCGCCCTGGCCCTATCTTCGGGAAGACAGCGCCGCCGTCCGTGACGGCCCGGCCCAACCCTCATCCTCAGAAGATCGGCGCATGAGCCTCAACGACACTGACCTGATCTCCCGCTCGACCCTGTTCGGCAATCCGCGGCGCGGCAGCTGCCAGATCAGCCCCTGCGGACGCTGGCTGGCCTTCATCGCCCCGCGCGACGGGGTGATGAACCTGTGGATCAGCGAGCGCGGCGCCGATCTCGCCGAGGCCCTGGCGGCGGCGCGGCCGATCACCCATGACCGCGGTCGCGGCGTCTACCAGTACTTCTGGGCCTTCGACGGGGTCCATCTGCTTTACCTGCAGGACCAGGACGGCGACGAGAACGAGCATCTCTACGCCGTGCCGGCGGCCGGCGGCGCGATCCGCGACATGACCCCCTTCGCCGGCGCCCGCGCCACCCTGCAGGGCGTCAGCCGCAAACAGCCGGGCAGCCTGCTGGTGACCATCAACCAGCGCGATCCCCGCTTCGCCGACCTCTTCCGGCTGGATCTGGCCAGCGGCGAGCTGGTCCTGGTGCGCGAGAACCCCGGCTACTTCGGATTTCTCACCGACGACGACTACCAGGTGAAGATGGCGATGGCGTCCCAGCCGGACGGCAGCGTCGAAATGCTGCAGCCCGAGGGCGACGGCTGGACCACCTGGCGGGTGATCTCCGAACCGGACAGCGCCAACACCTGGCCCCAGATGCTGCATGCCGACGGCCGCACTCTCTACATGTTCGAAAGCCGGGACCGGGATACCGCCGCCCTGGTCAGCTATGACCTGGAGGGCAGTTCCGATCGGGCGACGCTGATCGCCGAGCACCCCCAGGCCGACATCAGCGGACTGTGGACGGACATCCACAGCCATGAGCCCCTGGCCTGGACCGCGACTTTCGAACGGCGCGAAATCCATGTGCTGGACGCGCGGATCGCGGCCGACATCGCCCACCTCGATACCCAGGGCCTCGGCCAGTGGGGGGTCGGCAGCCGCACGGACGACGACAGCCTGTGGATTGTCGTGGCCTCCACCGACCGAAACCCGACGGCCTTCTACCTCTATGAGCGGGCGTCGAAGACGCTGACCAAGCTCTATGACGCGCGGCCCGAACTGGCCAAGGCGCCGCTGGCCCGGATGCAGAGCACGGTGATCAGGAGCCGCGATGGCCTGGGACTGGTCAGCTACCTGACCCTGCCGGTCCATGCCGAGGCGGCTGGCCAGGCGCTGACCAGCACCGAGCCGCTGCCGCTGGTGCTGCTCGTGCACGGCGGCCCGCGGGATCGCGATTCCTGGGGCTACAACCCCCTGCACCAATGGCTGGCCAATCGCGGCTATGCCGTGCTCAGCGTCAACTTCCGGGCCTCCACGGGCTTCGGGAAAGGCTTCGTCCGGGCCGGCGATGGCGAGTGGGGCGGCCGGATGGACGACGACCTGGTCGATGCGGTGACCTGGGCGATCGAACGCCGGGTCGCCGATCCGAAGCGCATCTGCATCATGGGCGGCAGCTACGGCGGCTACGCCACGCTCTGGGGCATGACGGCGCATCCGGACCTCTACGCCTGCGGTGTCGACATCGTCGGCCCCTCCAACCTGGAGACCCTGGCCGCCTCGATCCCGCCCTACTGGGAGGCGGCGAAGTCCCAGTTCTTCAGCATGATCGGCAATCCGGAGACCCCGGCCGGCCTGGAGCTCATGCAGCGTCGGTCGCCGGTCCACCGCGCCGGCGCGATCCGCAAACCCCTGCTCATCGGCCAGGGGGCCAATGATCCGCGGGTGAAACAGGCCGAAAGCGACCAGATGGTCGCCGCAATGAAGGCCAACGGCGTCCCCGTGACCTATGTGCTCTTCCCCGACGAAGGGCACGGCTTCCACCGGCCGGCCAATAACATCCGGTTCAACGCCATCACCGAAGATTTTCTCGCCAAATACCTCGGCGGTCGCAGTGAGCCCCTGGCTCCCGGTGAAGTCGAGGGCAATACCGCCGTCCTTGTGGAAGACTCCCTGCACTGACGGAGGCCGGCCGGCGATCGGCGCTGAGGGTCCTGCTAACCTCCGCGCCGGTCGCCGGCCAATCCTGCCATTCCCAATCACCCCAGCGAAAACGCCATGCCCAACCCGATCCGGCACTGCCGGCTGCTGATCCTGGGATCCGGCCCCGCCGGCTGGACCGCCGCCCTCTACGCCGCCCGCGCCAACCTCAAGCCCGTGCTCATCACCGGCATGCAGCCCGGCGGCCAGCTCACCACGACCACCGAGGTCGAGAACTGGCCCGGCGGCGTCCACGACCTGCAGGGCCCCGGCCTGATGGCGCAGATGCAGGAACACGCCGAGCGCTTCGCCACCGACGTCCTCTACGACCACATCCATACGGCGGACCTGTCGGCGCGGCCCTTCACCCTGACCGGCGACCTGGGCGTCTACACCTGCGATGCGCTGATCATCGCCACGGGCGCGACCGCCCAGTACCTGGGGCTGCCGTCTGAACAGGCCTACCTTGGCCGGGGCGTCTCTGCCTGCGCGACCTGCGACGGCTTCTTCCACCGCGGCCGAGAGGTGGCGGTGATCGGCGGCGGCAACACGGCCGTCGAGGAAGCCCTCTACCTCTCGAACATCGCCAGCAAGGTCTGGCTGATCCATCGCCGGGACAGCCTGCGCGCGGAAAAAATCCTGCAGGATCGCCTGTTCGCCAGGATCGAGTCGGGCGCCATCTCGCCGGTGTGGAACCACGTGGTGGAAGAGGTGCTTGGCGACGACCGGGGTGTGACCGGCATTCGCGCCAGGTCGGGCCTTGACGGGACCAGCCGCGACATCGCCGTCAGCGGCGCCTTCGTCGCCATCGGCCATAGGCCCAACACCGGCCTGTTCGACGGGCAGTTGGCGATGCGCAACGGTTATCTGCAAATCCGGTCGGGTCTGGAAGGCGGCGCCACCGAGACCTCGGTCGCCGGTGTCTTCGCGGCCGGCGACGTGGCCGACCAACATTATCGCCAGGCCATCACCTCGGCCGGGTTCGGCTGCATGGCGGCGCTGGATGCCGAGCGGTTTCTGGAGCGTTCCTCATGAGCGCCGCCGCCCTTCAAACCAATCCCCCTCCCACAGGTAAGACGATGAGCAACCCACTCCTGGACTTTTCCGGTCTCTCGCGCTTCGACGAAATCCGGGCCGAGCACATCGCCCCGGCCATCGACCAGCTGCTGGCCGAGGCCGAAGCCGCCGTGAAGGCCGCCGAGACCGTGGCGCCGGTCACCTGGGACCTCTTCATCGAGCCGCTGGACGACGCTATGGAGCGACTGGGCCGGGCCTGGAACCAGGTCAGCCACCTGCAGGCCGTGGCCAACACGCCGCAGCTGCGGGCCGCCTACAATGAGACCCTGCCGAAGATCAGCCGCTTCTACAGCGGCGTCGGTCAGAACCTGGCGCTGTTCGAGCAGTACAAGCGCCTCAGCGAGGCGGCGGACGCCGCCGGCTACGCCCCATCCCGGCGCAAGTTGATCGACAACGCCCTGCGTGGCTTCCGGCTCGGCGGCGCCGAACTGCCCGACGACCAGAAGGCGCAGTTCACCGAGCTCGGGCAGGAAATGTCGGCCCTCTCGGCCAAGTTCTCGGAGAATGTGCTTGACGCCACCGACGCCTACAGCCTGCACGTAGAGGATGAGGCCGAGCTGTCCGGCCTCCCGGCCGACGTTCGCGACGCCTGTCGGGCCGCCGCCGAGGCCACCGGACAGACCGGCTGGACGCTCAGCCTCAAGGCCCCCGTCCTGTTTCCGGTGCTGATCTACGCTGACAACAGGGCGCTGCGCGAGGCCCTGTACCGGGCCTCCGGCGTGCGCGCCTCCGAGCACGGACCGGCGGAGCGGGACAACACCGGCCTCATCCGCCGCATCCTGGAACTGCGCCAGGACTCCGCCGCCATGCTCGGGTTCGGCAGCTACGCCGACTATTCCCTGGTCACCACCATGGCCGCCTCCTCGGAGGCCGTGCTGACCTTCCTGGAAGACCTCGCGGCGCGGGGCCTACCGCACGCCCGCAAGGATCGGGCCGATCTGGAGGCCTTCGCCGCGGAGACCCTCGGCCTGGAGACGCTGGAGGCCTGGGACGTGGCCTACGTCAGTGAGAAGCTCAAGCAGGCGCGCTACCAGCTGTCGGCCGAAGAGGTGAAGGCCTACTTCACCGAGCCGAAGGTGTTGGCCGGGTTGTTCGACGTCATCGAGACGCTCTACGGCCTGAAGGTTGCGCCGGATTCGGCGCCCGTGTGGCACGAGGACGTGGGATTCTTCCGGCTGACGGACGCGGACAACAGGCTCATCGGCCAGTTCTACCTCGACCTCTACGCCCGGCCCGGCAAGCGCGGCGGCGCCTGGATGGACGTCAACCGCAACCGCCGGGTCAAGGCCTCAGGCCTTCAGACGCCGGTCGTCTATCTGACCTGCAACTTCGGCAAGGGCGTCGACGGCAAGCCCGCCACCTTCGGCCATGGCGACGTGATCACCCTCTTCCACGAGATGGGCCACGGGCTGCACCAGCTGCTGACCGAGGTCGACGACATGGGTGTGGCGGGTCTCAACGGGGTGGAATGGGACGCCATCGAACTGCCCAGCCAGTTCATGGAAAACTTCTGCTGGGAGTTCGACCGCCTTCGCCGCATGACCGCCCATGTCGACAGCGGCGAGCCGTTGCCGCGCGACCTGTTCGACCGGATGATCGCCGCCAGGAACTACCAGAGCGGCATGCAGATCATGCGCCAGCTCGAGCTGAGCCTGTTCGACATGCGAATCCACGTCGAAACGTTCGATCCCCGGCGCGATGATGTCATGGCGCTGCTGGACCAGGTTCGCCTGGAGGTTTCGGTCAATCCCATTCCCGACTGGCACCGCTTCCCGAACACCTTTGAACACGTCTTCGCGGGCGGCTACGCGGCCGGCTACTACAGCTACAAATGGGCGGAGGTGCTCAGCGCGGACGCCTACGCCGCCTTCGAAGAGGCTCCCGACAAGGTCTCGCAATCGGGCGCCAGGTTCCGCGCCGAAATCCTGTCACGCGGGGGCAGCAGGACCGCCGCGCAGAACTTCGAGGCCTTCCGTGGCCGGCCGCCTGAAATTGACGCCCTTCTGCGGCACGGTGGCCTGTCCGGATAGCTGACCAGGCGCCGCCGGTGCTCTAGGCGTCGGCGGCTTCCATGGCAGCCTTCGCGGCCGCCATCATCTTGGCGAAAGCGCCGCTGCGGATCAGCTCGCGCCGCTCCTCCAACCCACGGTGAAGCTCGGCCAGCGTCCTTGCGGCATGCTCGTTCGTCTGGATCGCGGCCCAGTAGGCGGCCACGTTGGCGTGATCCGGAATGGGGTTCTCCCGGCCGGCGGCCGGCAGGGTGTTCTCGATGAGGAAGAGCGCCGGAACCAGGGCGCAGTCGGCCATCGTCAGCCGCCCACAGCAGGCGAAGCCGTCCTTGCCGATGACGCGGTCCAGGGCCTTGACGTTGCGCAGCACCTGGCCGGCGAGCAGATCGACCACGCCCTCATTGCGGGTCTGGGCGTAGGTCTGGCCGGCCAGCATGAACATGTTGTTCATGAGGTAGATGTCACCGATCCGCGCCAGCGTCCGGATATGGGCCGTCTCGCGCGGCGTGGCGCCCAGCATCCGCGGCTGCGGATAGACCTCTTCCAGATATTCGGCGATCACCTCCGACTCCGGCATCAGATCGCCGTCGATATCCAGGACCGGGATGCGGCCGATGGGATTGTCCTCCCGGAACGCCGGCAGCCCGAAGGTCGCCGGCCGCTCGATCACGATATCGGAGATGCCCTTGGCGTAGATCTGCATGCGCACGCGCGCCGAATAGGGGCTCAAGTCTCCGGAATAGAGCTTCATCATCCGGTCTCTCCTTCGGCGCCGACAGATCAATTCGAGGGTCGCTCACAGCTTAGCGGCAATCCAAGGTCCTTTGCCAAGGCTCTCGGCAGAGGTCACACATTCGAATCGCGTCGGGTGCGCCGGGATTTTCAACAGAATCGCCATGACGGCCGCCCAACGAGGGACGAAGGGCGGCGAGAGCGTGGTCGGTTTCGCACGCCCGTCGCCATGAGGGATGATGGCGTCAGCGCCGTATAGTCCTCCAACGACGCCTTGCGGCGTGTGACAGTGATTGGAGTTCCTTGATGAAAAGCAGACTGCTGATGGCGGCGCTGACCGCGATTCTGACGGCGACGAGCGCGGCGATTCCGGCGGCCATGGCCCACCCTGGCGAAGATCACGCGGCCGTTCCGCAGACCGCGGAGGGCCAGGGGACGGTCAAGGCGATCGACGCCGAGGCCGGCGTCGTCACGGTCGCGCACGGGCCCATCCCGGCGCTGAAATGGCCCTCGATGACCATGAAGTTCAAGGTTGAGAACGCGGCCGTCCTCCAGGGCGTGACCGTCGGCCAGAAGATCCACTTCGTGCTCAAGAATGTTGGCGGCAAGCCGGTCATCACCCAGATCCACGCGATGTGACGCGGAATGGGCGCGATGATGGTCAGGAGTTTCAAGGCAGGCCTACTGGCCCTGCTGGCGGCGATGACCGTTTCGACGGCGCCGCTCCAGGCGCAGGACGCGCCCGGCGCGCCCGTCGCCGCCCCTTCATCCTCTCAGGCCACCGCGTCGCCGCCCGATGAGGCGCCGGTAACGGAGATGGCCTGGCCGACCGGGGAGTCAGGCGGCATGCAGATGTCGCACGACAAGCCCAAGACCTTCGCGGGCCGCCTCATCATGTGGCTGGGCATGTGGCATCCGGCCGTCATTCATTTTCCGATCGCGCTTGTCCTGACGGTCGCCCTGTTGGAAGCGGCGGCCGCCGTGCGGCGTCAGCCGGTCTATGCGGCGGGCAACCGGCTGCTGCTCGCGGTGGCGACGGTCGGCGCATTTGTCGCCGCGCCGTTCGGCTGGGCCAGCGCCGGCCTTCCCGCGTCTGATGACGGGAGCGCGCTGACAATTCACCGCTGGCTGGGAACCAGCCTGCCCTTCCTGATCCTGGCTTTGTGGTGGCTCAAGCGGCCGGCCGAGCAGGCGGCGCGGCGTCTGGGCGGGCGCGGCTATGAATTTGCCCTGGCGCTGACGGTTCTGCTGATCCTGGTCCAGTCCTACTTCGGGGCCGAGGTCACACATGGCGCGGGCCACATGATGTTCTGAGCCTGGCCGCGCGGGTGGTTAGGCGGGCGCGGGCGCGGGCGCGTATGATTGAAACGGACCCGGGCCGCCTTGTCTGGTCGGGCGGGCCGAGGTGACTGAGGTATTTCATGGCTGATCTGGCCCGCCGGGCTTTGCTGAAGAACAGCGGCCTTCTCGCCGCCGGCCTTGCCATGTCCCCGCTCCTGCCGGCCTGGGCGCGCACCGCAAGCGGACTGGTGCGCGATCTGCCGAGCCTCTCTGGCCATGACATCAAACTGCGCATCGGCCACACGCAATGGCCGGTCGATGGCCGCAAAGGTCACGCGGTCACCATCAACGGCACGGTGCCCGGTCCGCTTATCCGCCTCAAGGAAGGGCAGATCGCCCGCATCTCCGTCACCAACGACCTGCACGAAGAGACCTCCATCCACTGGCACGGCCTGATCCTGCCGTTCCAGATGGATGGCGTGCCGGGGGTGAGCTTTCCCGGCATCAAGCCGGGTGAAACCTTCGTCTATGAATTCCCGGTCCGGCAGTCGGGAACCTACTGGTATCACTCCCACTCCGGCCTGCAGGAACAGGAGGGCCACTACGGCCCGATCATCATCGAGCCGAAGGACCCCGACCCGGTCGCGTTCGACCGCGAGTACGCCGTCGTGCTCTCCGATTTCGCCTTCATGCACCCCCACGAGATTTTCAAGAAACTGAAGGCGCAGGCGGGGGTCTTCAATTTTCAGAAGCAGACCGTGGCAGGGCTTCTCGCGGGCAGGGATCAGCCGCTCAAGGACCGCATCGAGTGGGGCAAGATGCGCATGGACCCGACCGACGTCTCAGACGTCACGGGCTCCGTCTACACCTTCCTGATCAACGGCCACGGACCGGGCGACAACTGGACGGCGCTGTTCAATCCCGGGGAGCGCGTGCGGCTGCGCTTCATCAACGCCGCGGCAATGACCAATTTCAACGTCCGCATCCCGGGCCTGGCGATGACCGTCGTGCAGGCCGACGGCCAGAATGTGAAGCCGGTCGAGGTCGAGGAATTCCAGATCGCGATCGCCGAGACCTACGACGTCGTGGTGCGGCCGACCGAAGACAAGGCCTTCACCCTGGTCGCCGAAGCGGTCGACCGGTCGGGCATGGGGCGCGCCACCCTGGCGCCGCGGCCGGGGATGGTGGCGGCCGTCCCTCCGTTGCGGGAGCGACCGCTCGCGACCATGAAGGACATGGGCATGGACATGAGCGCCCATGGCGCCATGGAGGGCATGGATCATGGCGCCGACGGCGGCATGCAGATGGATATGGCCGGCATGGATATGTCGATGCGCAATCCCGACAACGCTCCCCAGGTGAAGATGGGGCCGGGCGTCCAGACCATCTCACCGATGCCGATGGACCGCACGGGCGAGCCGGGCCAGGGCCTCGAAAACGTCGGTCACAGGGTGCTGGTCTACACCGACCTTGAAGCGCTCGCCCCCAACCCCGACACGCGCACGCCAAGCCGCGCGCTGGAGCTTCACCTGACCGGCAACATGGAACGCTTCATATGGTCGTTCGACGGTGAGAAGTTCTCGGAAGTCACCAAGCCGATCCCGTTCCGCCTGAACGAACGGGTGCGGGTGACGCTGGTGAACGACTCGATGATGGCCCACCCGATCCATCTGCACGGGCATTTCTTCGAACTGCTCACGGGCCCCAAGGGCCGGCACCCAAGAAAGCACACAGTGAACGTCGCGCCGGGCGGCAAGGTGACGTTCGATCTGACCGCCGATGCGCCGGGCGACTGGGCGTTCCACTGCCACATGCTCTACCACATGCATGCGGGGATGTTCCGCGTCGTCAGCGTGCGGCCGATGACGGGAGGCGGCCAATGAGACGGCTCCTTCCTTTGACCGCCCTGGGCCTGGTGCTGGCGACGCCTGCCTTCGCGCAACAGCACCCCGGCCATCCGCCGGCCCAGCCCGCGCCGAAGGCTACGCCGGCCGAGCCGAAACCCGCGCCCGAGGCCGCGGCGCAGGCTGCGCCCTCCGACGACGCGGCGCTGTCGATGGATTGGCCGACCGAACTGCCGCCTGGCGACCCGCCTCAGGACGCCATGGAAGGCATGGACCACAGCGCCCATGGCGAGATGGAGGCGGAGGTCGGCAACGAGCCGCCGCCGCCGGCCCCGACCGACCACGCCGCTGACGCCGTGTTCGATCCCGTCGCCATGGCCAAGGCGCGCGGCCTGCTGCGCCAGGAGCATGGCGGCTCGCTGAGTTCGCTGGTGATGATCGACCAGGCCGAGTGGCGCGGTGGCTCCGGCCAGGGCGGTTTCGCCTGGAACGGCGAGGGGTGGTTCGGCGGCGACTCCAATCGCCTCGTGGTGAAGTCCGAAGGCCAAGACGGCGGCGGCGATCTCGACGAGGCCGAGGTGCAGCTGCTCTATTCGCGGGCGATCTCACCCTATTTCGATCTGCAGGCGGGCCTGCGCCAGGATATCCAGGACGGTCCCAGACGCACCTATGCGACGGTCGGGTTTGAGGGGCTTGCGCCCTATTGGTTCGAGACCGAGGGCGCGGTGTTTCTCTCGAACGAAGGCGAGGCCTTCGCGCGCCTTGAGGGCAGCTACGATCTGCGGCTGACGCAACGGCTGATCCTGCAGCCACGCGCAGAGGTGAACCTCTCCGCGCAGGACTCCCCGGAGCTTGAGCTTGGCTCGGGCGTCACCGACGTCGAACTGGGCCTGCGGCTGCGCTACGAGGTCAGGCGAGAGTTCGCGCCCTATGTCGGCCTGGTCTTTGATCGCAGGTTCGGCGGGACCGCCGACTATGCGAAGGCGCTTGGCGAGAGCGACAGCGAGACGCGTTTCGTGATCGGGCTGCGCGCATGGTTTTAGGCACGTGACGCGGCATCCGACGCGTCGCTTATTTCAGGCTCTTACTGGGGACACTTCCATGAACCTGCGCATCCCGGCCCTGGCCCTGTGCCTGGCGCTCTCGCCGATCGCGGCGGGGCCTGTCCTGACGTCCGTGGCGCTCGCCGCGCCGGCGAATGGCGCCGTGACCACGGTGGAGGCTTTTCACGCGGCGATGGCGCGCGGCGACGCGGCGGCGGTGGCCGATCTCATGCTCGATGAGGCGGTCATCTTCGAGCAGGGCGGCGCGGAGTCTTCGAAGGCCGAGTACGTCGAAGCGCACCTGCCCGGCGACATCGCCTACAGCCAGGGCATGACCGATACGATCACCAGCCGGAAAAGCGAGGTGCGGGGCGCCACGGCCTGGGTGCTCACCCAGGGCCGCACGACCGGGACCTATGACGGCAAGACCGTCGACCGGCTCACCACGGAGACCATGGTCCTGAAGCGCACGCGCGCCGGCTGGCGCATCGCCCATATCCACTGGTCGTCGCGCGCCGCGCCCGCCAAATAGCGCGGCGGCGGAACCCTCGCGGAAGCGCCTCAAGCGTCCTGCAAGGCGAGCTTTTCGGAGAGCGCGCGGCGCGCCCTGTAGACGCGCAGCTCGATCGCCTTGGCGCTGAGTCCCAGGAGCTTGCCGGCCTCGTCCTGCGAGAGGCCTTCGAGGGCCGTCAGGATCAGCGGCTCCTTGAGGCCGATGGGCAGGTCGGCGATCGCCCTGTCGAGGCGCGCAAGCTGTTCCTGATCGGAGACGGCGACTTCCGGCGAAGGATCGCCGGCGGCCAGGTTCTGCCCGGTCCAGCTGTCGAGGCCCTCGTTTCGGGTGAGCCAGCGGCGCACGGCCCTGCGGCGTGACCAGTCCCGGCATTTGTTGAGCGCGATGCGGCGCAGCCAGGCCGGGAACGGGCGCGACCGGTCGTAGCGCTTCAAGGCGCTCCAGGCGGCGGCGAAGCTTTCCTGCAGCAGATCGTAGGCCTCGTCGGCCTCGCCGGTGTAGCGCCGGATGAATCTATAGAGCGCGTCCTTGTGACGTCGCATGAGCCATGTGAAGGCGCGCTCGTCGCCGGCGACCGCGCGGGCGGCAAGCTCGGAGTCGGGCGGCTCGATCGCCGCGCTCACCGTCCCTCTTGGGTGAGTGCGGCGGCGATCTCGGCATCAAAGGTCCTGGCCTGCTGGGGCGTGAGGACAGCGCGCATGTCGAAGACGTGCGCGATAGTCGCCTTCTGCAGCGCGCCCATCGCCATGTGCAGATGGTCGATGGCGCGGTTCAGCTCGGGCGAGTCCTTCTCGCCCTTTTGAATGGCCGCCGCCAGTTCGCGGTTGGCGGCCTTGACCTCGCCTTCGAGCCGCGCGCGCTCGACGGCGTAGCTTTTTTCGATGACCTCAAGTCGGCGCGACTGGTCTGGGGTGAGGTCCAGGTTTTCATGGACCATGTCGTGCAGGGAGGGCCCCTGTTCGTGGTGGCTCACGACGTAGCGCGCGCAGAGCCATGCGCCGCCACCCGCCGCGATCACGACCAGGACAATGGTCAAAAGCAGATTGCGCAGAGAAGGCTTCATTGGCGACCTTCGAGAAGTTCGGAGGGCGCGAGCGCCGAGGCCGTGAGCGAAAGACTGGGCTGCCGCGCGCGCAAGAGGGCGGTGGCTTCGGCCCCGCCGAAGGCGATGCCCGATACGAGCGCAAAGGAGGCGGCGAGCATCTGCGCCGTGCGCCATCGGCGCTCCACGGCCGCGCAGGCGCGGGCCTGGCGGACGCGGTCCCAGACGCTGTCTTCGAGACTGTCCATCGCCGGCGCGGCCAGTTCGTCGCGCAGATCGCGCAAGGCTTTGTCGAGTGTCGTCATGAGCCGGCGCACCTCCCGCACCCTTCATGCATACGCATCAGCCCGCCCCATCCCTCACGGGGTGAGGGATGGCCGATGACGGCGCGTAGAAGAGGGCAAGGTGGTCGTTCATCGCAAGGACCGCTGCAGGATGGCCACGAGCTCATCGGCCTTTTGGCGCTGGTCGGCGGCGTCGCCGCTGGCGAAGGCGGCGCTGACGCAATGGTCGATATGCTCGCGCAGAAGCTCCTGCTCGACCTTGCTGAGGGCGGCGCGCACGGCCTGGAGCTGGGTGAGGATGTCGATGCAGTAGCGGTCCTCTTCGACCATGCGGCCGATGCCGCGCACCTGGCCTTCGACGCGGCTCAGGCGGTTTTGAAGATTGGCTTTGTTCGCACGATGCATCGACGCTCTCCTGACCAAGGAACATATACCCCCATAGGGTATTTGACAACGGCGGGCGGCGGCTCTATTTCAACAACGATGGATGCCCCCTGGGGGTATCTTCACAATTCAAGGAGGCGGGCGTGAGCGATCCACATCACCACGACCACGGAGGCCACGGCTGTTGTTCGGGAAAGCCCAAGAGTGGCGCCGACACGGTGATCGATCCCGTTTGCGGCATGGCGGTCGATCCGAAGACCACGGCGCATCACGCCCATCATGCGGGCGCGGACTTTCATTTCTGCTCGGCCGGCTGCCGCGCGAAGTTCGTGGCCGATCCCGGGAAATACCTCGCGAAAGACCGCGCCGAGGAGCCGCCCGCGCCGGCCGGGACGATCTACACCTGCCCGATGCATCCCGAGATCCGCCGGGTGGGTCCGGGGTCCTGCCCGATCTGCGGCATGGCGCTGGAGCCGGAGACGATCACCGCCGACAGCGGCCCCAACCCCGAGCTTGCCGACATGACGCGGCGCTTCTGGGTGGCGGTCGCGCTCAGCCTGCCTGTGCTCGCTCTGGAGATGGGCGGCCATCTGTTCGACCTGCACCGCTACCTGCCGGGGCAGTGGTCGAACTGGATCCAGTTCGCCCTGGCGACGCCCGTCGTGCTCTGGGCCGGCTGGCCCTTTTTCGAGCGCGGCTGGGCGTCCTTGAAGACGCGCAATCTCAATATGTTCACCCTCATCGCGATGGGCGTGGGTGTTGCCTGGGCCTACAGCGTGGCAGCCGTCCTGGCGCCGCAGATTTTTCCGGACGCGTTCCGCAAGGCGGACGGCTCCGTGCCTGTCTATTTCGAAGCGGCGGCGGTGATCACCGCCCTCGTCCTGCTCGGCCAGGTGCTGGAGCTGCAGGCGCGCGAGCGCACCTCGGGCGCGCTCAAGGCCCTGCTCGATCTCGCGCCGAAGACGGCGCGGCGCATCCGCGACGACGGGACCGATGAAGAGGTTTCGCTCGATCTCATCGCGGTGGGCGACCGCCTGCGCGTCCGGCCCGGCGAGAAGGTCCCGGTCGATGGCGCCATCCTCGACGGGCGCGCGTCGATCGACGAGTCCATGGTCACCGGCGAGAGCATGCCGGTCACGCGCGACATCGGCGATCCAGTCATCGGCGGCGCGATCAACAAGACCGGCTCGTTCGTGATGCGCGCCGACAAGGTGGGCGCCGATACTCTGCTCTCGCAGATCGTGCAGATGGTCGCGCAAGCGCAGCGATCACGCGCACCGATCCAGCGGCTGGCTGACCGTGTCTCGGGATGGTTCGTACCGGCGGTGATCCTCGTTGCCGTCATCGCGTTCGCGGCTTGGGCCATGGTTGGCCCCGATCCGCGCTTGAGCTACGCGCTGGTGGCGGCCGTTTCGGTGCTGATCATCGCCTGTCCCTGCGCGCTGGGCCTGGCCACGCCCATCTCGATCATGGTCGGCGTGGGGAGAGGCGCGCAGGCCGGCGTCCTCATCAAGAACGCCGAAAGCCTGGAGCGTTTCGAGAAGATCGACACGCTCGTTGTCGACAAGACCGGCACGCTTACGGAAGGGCGTCCGGCGGTCACGACGATCATGCCGGTGGATGGCGTCGACCGCCAGTCGCTGCTCCGCCTCGCGGCCAGCCTGGAACGCGGCAGTGAGCACCCGCTGGGCGACGCCATCCTGCGCGCGGCGGCCGAGGAAGGCGTCAGCCTGACCGAGGCAAGCGAATTTGACTCGCCGGTGGGCCGCGGCGTGCTCGGCCTCGTCGAGGGCAAACGCGTCGCCATCGGGTCTCGCCATTTCATCGGCGAACAGGGGGCGGACATCGCGCCGCTGGATGGAGAGGCCGACGCCTTGCGTCGCCAGGGCGCGACGGTGGTCTATGTCGCCCTCGACGGAAAGCTCGCCGGTCTGATCGGGATCAAGGACCCCATCAAGCCGGGCGCGCGCGCCGCCATCGACGCCCTGAAGGAAGAGGGCGTGCGCATCGTCATGATGACGGGCGACAACGAAACGACGGCGCGCGCCGTCGCCGACGCGCTCGGCATCAGCGAGGTCGCGGCCGAGGTGCTGCCGCAGGACAAGGCGTCGGTCGTCGAGCGGCTGCGCGGCGAAGGCCGCGTTGTCGCCATGGCGGGCGACGGCGTCAACGACGCCCCGGCGCTCGCGGCGGCGGATGTCGGGATCGCGATGGGGGCGGGCGCGGATGTGGCGATTGAGAGCGCCGGCGTGACGCTGTTGAAGGGCGACCTCGCCGGCATCGTGAAAGCCCGCGCGCTCTCGCGGGCCGTCATGCGCAACATCCGGCAGAACCTGTTTTTCGCCTTCATCTACAACGCGGGCGGCGTGCCGATTGCGGCGGGCCTGCTCTATCCGGTGTTCGGGTTGCTGCTCTCGCCCGCCATCGCCGCGCTCGCCATGGCGCTTTCTTCGGTGAGCGTCATCGGCAACGCGCTGCGCCTGCGCGCGGTGCGTCTCTAGAGCGCGTTCCGATAAGTGGGAACCGGTTATCGGAGCAAACGCGCGCCAACGAAAAAGCTAGAGCAAGCGATTTGATTCCATCAAATCGCGCCCTGCTCTAGCCAGCTGGGTCAGGAGGCGCTTGCGTCCGCCTGACCGCCCAAGGTGTTTTTCCAGCGGGCTTCACGACGGAAAGGGCGAGAACGGCGGCGAGCACAATTAAGCCGCCCAGGGCGTGAAGAGCGACCGAGGATTTGAGCGCGCTATAAGCCGCGAGACTCTCGATCCCTGCGGCTGGATAGGCCAGGGCCGCGATGCCTGGCAGTTGAACGAGCAGCACCAGAATGGTGATGACGGTCAGGAGCAGCTTCACCAGCACCCAGTAGTGTTTCGTCAGACCCCAGTTTGTGGCGAGCGATTGAACGACGCCCGTCGCGAGCGCCGCGAGGCACAGAGGCAAGATCATCTGGGTCGCAAGGACAGCGAGCGCGCCGTCGTCGAAGGTCTCGGACGGAGATGCCCGCAGTCCGTTCAGCACGAGGAGCAGAAAGCTCGCGACTGCACCCATGCTGCCGACGGACGTCCCGACATGGAGGGTGAGAAGGGCCTTGCGCAGAGACGGCGACATTCCGCTTACGAGCGGCCCGGCTGATCGGCGGCGCCGGTCTGGGTCGCCGGTGCGAAATGCCGGCCGGGGCCATGCCCCGTTGCCAGCAGAGCCGCGACAGCCAGCGCCGCGACGGCGAGGATGGCGAGCGTCACTTTCACCCAATTGGGCATGGCTGAAGGGTCGGACCGTTTCACGCGTGCTCCCTTCGGCGGCTCGGCGGTGTTGGCAGTATCCCAACCGGCTCGGTCAAGATCGAGACCTGCCGGACGGACAGATCGATCGATCTGTCCGACGAGGTCGCCTTCCAGGCCCGTTGGCGGCGCGTTAGACTCGCTCATGGTCATCAATGGTGAAGCTCGGGGTCGTCAGACGCGGTTGAAGGTGCAGCACGCGCTGCGACACCTCACTCGCACGGCCCCCTACGACGCCATCACCGTCGAAGCCATTTGCCGCGAGGCGAAGGTAAGCCGCTCGACGTTCTATGGGCACTACGCAGGCAAGGACGCCGTGAAGGCAGCAGCCGTCGCCGCTCATCTCTCGGCGGACATCGAGAAAGCGCTGCGCACTGCGTCGGGTCTTCACCCGATCCTTGAGGCGTTGTTCGCGCATGCGCATCAACACCGCGCCCACTACGCAGCCATTCGCTCAGGGCCAGGTAAGATCGTGGCCCTGACAGCGATTGAGGCGGTGCTCGCCGAAGCGCTCGTGCGTGAATCCGGCATTCGTCGCCGCGCGAGCGAAACACGGATTCAACATCCTGCGGCCGTGAAATTTGCGGTGGCTGGCGTGCTCGGCCTTTTAATGGCCTGGCTGGATCGTCCTACGGATAGCGATCCTGAGGTTGTTGCGAGGCAAGCTTCCGAACTCGTCGCGAAAATCCTTCCCGTGATCTGAGGGATGCCGGGGCGAGGGGCGTATCCCCCTTAGAGAGCGCTGGCCGCCCAGCGCTCCGCACGGGGGCGCGCATGTATCCAGGCGATATCCGGCCGTTGACCTCGTTGCGGATCGCGGCCGCCCTGTGGGTGCTGGTCTACCATTTCAGGGACCATCTTGGCCTCGGCGTCGACCGCCTCGGCCTTGTGGCCAAGGGCTATCTCGGCGTCGATCTGTTCTTCATCCTCTCGGGTTTCATCCTCAGCCACGTCTATCTGAGCCGGGTGGAGGCGAAGCGCTTCAGCTACGGCTCCTTTCTGTGGGCGCGCCTGTCGCGGATCTACCACGTCCATCTCGTGACGCTGGCCGCGACGGTCGTCATCTGGCTGGTGGCGATGAAGATGGGCGCGCGCTTCGATCCCGTCGCCTTCGACCCCAAGGTCCTGCCGCAGCACCTGCTGCTCATCCACGCCTGGGGCGCGACGCCGTCGGTGCAGTGGAATTTTCCCTCCTGGTCGATCTCCGCGGAATGGTTCGCCTATCTGACCTTCCCGGCGGCGGCGGTCGTGGTTCTTGCGCTGCGCAGGTTTGCCTGGCTCGCCGTCGTGCTCTCGCTCGGCCTGTTTTTCGTGATGTTCTGGAGCGTGGAGTCGCACGGCCTGCCGCTCTCCGAAGTGACGCGGCTCGGCATCGTCCGGATCGTGCCGGCCTTTCTGCTGGGCGCGTCCCTCTACCAGCTGGGCCGGACCGTGGTCTTGCCGCGTGTTGCGGCCCTGTCGGGCGCCGCCCTCTCGCTCCTGTGGATCGCCATCGCCTCGTCCCTCGATCTGAGCGACGCGGTGATCTGGCCGGCCTTTGGTCTGCTGATCTTCAGCCTCGCCGAGGCCTCGAAGACCAACCCGCGCGGCATTCTTGGCGCGACCGCGCTCGTCTATCTCGGCGAGGTCTCCTACTCGGTCTACATGGCGCACCTGCCGGTCGACATCGCCTATTTCCACGCGCTTGACCGCATCGCGCCCAACCTCTCGGGCCTGGCCGCCTGGCTTGCCTGGCTGGGCGTGTTCGCCGCGACCCTCATCGCCTCGGTCGCCACCTATCATCTGGTGGAGAAGCCGGCGCGCAACTGGATGCGGCGGCATGATCCCTTCATGCGCAAACCGCCGGCCGAGCCGAGACATGAGCCGGTGATCTGATGCGCATGACCGGGCGACCTTTCCCGACCTTCCGAACCCGCCCTGGCGGGGCCCCGGTTGTGCGTGTTGCGTTGGGCGTGATCAGCGCTTTGATTTTGCTCACCGCCCCGCTTTGCATGGCCCAGGCGCAGGCCGATTGCAGCTCGATGGCGATGATGGAGGGCGATCATCAGGGCCATGACCAGAACGCGCCCGCATCGAAACCCGATTGCGCCGTGAGCTGCCGACTGGTCCCGCAACCCGGCGCGTTGATGGCGGTTCCCACGGCCGTCAGCTACGAGATTCACTACGAAACGGAGACGCACACGGGCGAGGGCATCGAGGTCGATCCCGCCGTGCCCCCTCCCCGATGGATGGTCTGAGCCAAGACATTCCATCAATCGACACAACAAGGACTGTGAGCATGAAACCTATCCTGATCACCGCCGGCCTGCTGCTGCTGGCCTCCGGGACGGCCGCTTTTGCGGCCTCGCCCGAGACCGTCATCCAGGCGTTGTCCTCCTGCTGCGAGGCCCTGGCGGCCTGCTGCAGCGGTGGAGCGCCCTGCTGCCCGTAGAGGGATAGCAGGCGTCAGCTAAGGGGAAGGCCCGTGTCGGCAACGACGCGGGCCTTCTTCGTGATGTTCAGACATCCGGGCCCGCCGCGCAGCCCTGGATCGGGATCAAATCAACGCCGTCAGATCGCCGTGGCGTGGCGGCCGGCCGCCCGGTCGAGGTGGCCGTCGAAGGCCGCGCAGACCGAGCGCAGCACCGGTCGTCCGGCCTCGGTCACGGTGACGCGAGGGGCCGCAGGTTGGCGAGCGAGCCGGCCAGGTCGGCCGGTGAGCGGCCATGGCGAGCGCAGACAGCGGCCGGGTCGACTGTCAGGTCGCACATCAGCCGCTCGATGATCTCGCCGCGGAAGCGGTCCTCCTCAGTCAGGACAACGCCCCGCGCGATCGGCAGGGCGCCGGCTCGCGGACAGGTCGGCCCCCGCCATCGCAGGCCGGAGCGGGGACGCCCTTGATCCAGGTCAAGCGCGGGAAGGCGCGCCATCCGACCGGCCTCAGGCGGCGGCCAGCCGCTCGGCGAAGGCCAGGCGGCGAGCCAGGACGGCCAGGGGCAGGGCCAGCAGGTCCAGCATCGCCAACAGGGTGGACTGGCCGACGTCCTCCACCGTCAGGGGTGACAGGATCAGGACGATGACGGCCGCCGATCCGGCCAGCGACAGGATGGCCGGCAGGCGGGCGCGCCAGGAGGCCAGCCAGGCCGGCGCGCTCAGCACGACCAGCGCCAAGGCCTGCGCCCCTGCCACGACCAGGAAGACGTCGAGCAGGCCGGGGCTGTCGTAGAGGCCAAGGAAGATCACCCGGATCCCCGCCGCGGCGGTCGCCAGGCTCCATAGGAGCGCGCTCCACCGGACGGCGACTTCCAGAGCGAAGCAGAAGCCGGCGATGGCCGCTCCGATCAGGCAGATCGCCAGCAGGACCTGGCCCCTGTCGTCGATGAAGGGCGCCAGCAGCATGGCCATGGCCAGCGCCACGATGACCGACAGGGAAGCCCTGCCGGCGGGGTGGGCGTGATCGCGAGGCGTGACCGCGACGCGGTCGATGAGAACGAGCAGCGAGCGCATGGTCTGCCTCCGGGTCAGTCGAGGGTTTCGAGGTAGGCGACGAGGTCGCGGACTTCGGTTGCGTCCAGGCCGGCTGGCCGCATCTCCTGGTGACCCAGGTCCGAGATCGCCAGCAGGCGATCTTCCAGCGCCGGCGCAGGCAGGTCTTGCGCCAGGACGCGGAACGGCGGCGCCATCGGCGCGGGACTGTCGCCGGTCGGCCCGATCGCGTGGCAGGCGGCGCATTTCTGCTGGGCGATCGCCAGACCGCGGCCGATCTCGACGCCAAGCCAGGCGACCTGCGGCGCCGGCGGCTGTGACGGCGGCGGCTTGGCTCCGCTTGCGCAGGCCGATGTCAGAGCAGCGACGAACAGGGCGGCGATAGGGTGAAGGCTGCGGGTCCTGTGGGGCATCGGGCCTCTCCTGCTTCGCGGACTTCGCCGCATGATCCAGCAGACCGCATCTGGCCCCTCGCCACCTTGACCTGGGTCAACTCGGAGCGGCCGGCGCGGACCGCGCTCAGTGCAGCGCAGGTGACGGCAAAAGCGGGCCGAACACCCGGAGGGGCCCGGGCTCAATGGCCGCCCGAGCCCTGAGGCGCCAACGAAGACCGCCCCGAGAAGCATCAAGCTCCCCGGGGCGTCTCGTCGGCCGGAATCGTCGGGGGGAGTGGTCCGGCCGACGATGCCTCAGGCCGACTTGCGGCGCTGCGCGATGGCCAGGCCGATCAGGGCGGCGGCCGCTGCGGCGGCGACGGCCGCCGTCACGCCTGGGTGCTCGCGAACCTCCTTGCCGGTCTTCTCGGCCAGCGTCCTGGACTGGACCTTGGCCTCCTCGACCAGGTCGACGGCCGCATGGGCCAGGGCCGAGCCCGTCTTGGCCATGGCGTCGCCGGTGTCCTCGCCCAGGTGCTTGGCCATCTTCTTGAGGTTGTGGACAACGACGTCGAAGGCGTCATCGACCTCACTGGCGACCTGCTTTGCGATCGACTTGCTCATCCGAGAATCTCCCTTTCTGCTGTTGAGGTCAGGCTAGGTCGGCCGGCTTCGGCGAACCTTGATCTGAATCAACCGGCGCCAGCAGACCGACCAGGTGCTCGGCGACGCCCGCCGGGCTGGAGACGCGCGGGCCCTGCCCACGAAAAGACATCTGAACAGAGTTTCACGGGACGCGCCGCCTGTCCGACCGCTAAAGTCGTCCTCGAACTCCGGAGCGTCCGATGATCCGTCCCCTGCTGGTGGCCCTGCTCGCACTCGCGTTCGCCCTGCCGGCCGCCGCCGCCAAGAAGCCCAAGGAGCCGGCGCCGTTGACACCCGCCCCGGTGGTCGCCGCCGAGCGGGCCTTCGCCGCCGATGGGCTCAGCATGGGAATCAAGCAGAGCTTTCTCAAGCACATGGCCGACGACGCCATCGTCTTCCAGCCAGACCCGGTGAACGCCCGGGAGGCCATCTCGGCCCAGTCCGACAAGCCCGGTCCGAAGCTGGAATGGTGGCCGACCTGGGCCGGCATCGCCGCCAGCAGCGACCTGGGCTTCACCACCGGCCCCTATGCAGTCGAAGGAACCCGGCGCGGCCACTACTTCACCATCTGGAAGAAGCAGGCCGACGGCTCCTGGAAGTGGCTGTACGACGGCGGGCCCAATAGCAGCGCCAAGGATGCCCCGGGACCAGGCGGCACGCCCGGCTACCTGATGGTCGCCAAGACCTCGGCCGGCGACGAGGCCACCGCCTTCGCCTCGGCCCAGGCCGCCGACGCGGCCCTCAACGCCGCCGCCGCCGAGGACGTCACCACCGCCTTCCTGGCCGTGCTGGTCTGCGAGGCCCGGGTGCAGGGTTCGACCGCCGCCCCGGCCCAGGGCTGCTCGACCTTCCGCGAGGAACTGGCCGCCCGTGGCAAGAAGATGAATTTCGCCCCGCTGGGCGGCGGCGCCTCCAGCGGCGGCGACCTGGCCTGGACCTATGGCTCGGTCGACTGGACCATCGCCGGCAAGGCCTTCCGCGGCCACTATGTGCGGGTCTGGCAGTACCGCACCGATGCCTGGAAGCTGGTCTTCGACCAGATCATCCAGGCGCCGCCCAGGACTCCGGCGGGCAAGAAGGGGTGACGTTTGGGGCCCGCGCCCCCATCTGCGGTGATCGACCCTATCAGGAGCCCACACCCCCCGTGACCGAGTTTTCGCCCCGCGAGATCGTTTCCGAACTGGACCGCTTCGTCGTCGGCCATGCCGAGGCCAAGCGGGCCGTCGCCATCGCCCTGCGCAATCGCTGGCGCCGCCGCCGCGCGCCCGAAGCCCTGCGCGACGAGATCACGCCCAAGAACATCCTGATGATCGGCCCCACCGGGGTCGGCAAGACCGAGATCGCCCGGCGCCTGGCCAGGCTGGCCCAGGCGCCCTTCCTGAAGGTCGAGGCCACCAAGTTCACCGAGGTCGGCTATGTCGGCCGCGACGTCGACCAGATCATCCGCGACCTGGTCGAAAGCGCCATCGCCATGGTCCGCGACAAGCGCCGGGCCGCGGTCAAGGCCAAGGCCGAAGCTGCCGCCGAGGAGCGCATCCTCGACGCCCTGACCGGCCCCGGCAGCACCGCCGCCCGCGAGAGCTTCCGCAAGAAGCTGCGGGCCGGCGAGCTGAACGACGCCGAGGTCGAGCTGCAGCTGGCCGACACCGCCAGCCCCTTCCAAGGCATGGACATCCCCGGCATGCCGGGCGGCTCGGTCGGCATGCTCAATCTCGGCGAACTGATGGGCAAGGCCATGGGCGGCCGCACCCGCACCCACAAGACCACGGTGGCCGGGGCCCACGCCCCGCTGCTGGCCGAGGAGAGCGACAAGCTGGTCGATCAGGAGGCTCTGACCCAGGAGGCCCTGGAGCTGGCTGAGAACAGCGGCATCGTCTTCCTCGACGAGATCGACAAGGTGGCCAGCCGCTCGGACCGGGCCGGGGCCGACGTCTCCAGAGAGGGGGTGCAGCGCGACCTGCTGCCGCTCATCGAGGGCACGACGGTGTCGACCAAATACGGGCCGGTGAAGACCGACCACATCCTGTTCATCGCCTCGGGCGCCTTCCATGTCGCCAAGCCCTCGGACCTGCTGCCCGAACTGCAGGGTCGGCTGCCGATCCGGGTGGAGCTGAAGGCGCTCAGCCGCGACGACATGCGGCGGATCCTGACCGAGCCGGAGGCCAACCTGGTCGTCCAGCAGCAGGCGTTGATCGCCACCGAGGGCGTCACCCTGACCTTCACCGAGGACGCCATCGACGCCATCGCCGACGCCGCCGTGGCGGTGAACGGCAGCGTCGAGAACATCGGGGCCCGCCGCCTGCAGACGGTGATGGAGAAGGTGGTCGAGGAGATCAGCTTCACGGCCGGCGACACCTCGAACGCGGCGGTGACGGTCGACGGGGCCTATGTCCGGGACCGGGTCGGGGCGCTGGCGGCGGACGCGGATCTGAGCCGGTTTATTCTGTAGAGGCGGGCGGCCCATCTCGCCGGTGAGCCATAATCCGGGGACACTATATAGATTTTCGCAATGCCCGCCGGCCGCCTCCCGGTCGAAAATCTATATAGTGTCCCCGGATTATGCGGCGCTGACGGTGGGGTCCGGGACAGGACGCACTCAGTACCGCTCCGCCCGCGCCCGCCTGATGGCGTCCCGCAACGCCTGCCCCAACGCCTCGCGCTCGGGCGGGCTGAGCGCCTTGCCGACGCTGTGGCGCTTGCCTGAGAGTCGCAGGCGGACCCGCATCTCATGCTCGCCGAGCGCCTCCAGGTCGACCGCGGTGAAGGCGGTCGGCGAGGTCCAGACGGTGCGGCTGCGCCCCTCGGTCTCCTCGATGACCTCGACCGTCTCGGCGCTGACCCGCAGCCGTTCGCGGCGGTTCAGGGCCCGGAAGCTGGCCTTCAGGGCGAACCAGACCAACACCACGTCGAGGCCGAGGAACAGCGGCGCCGGCCAGGCGCCGATGGCGAAAAAGAAGACGCTGACCAGGGCCGACATCCCGGCCAAGGCGCCGAGCACGACCTTGAAGCCCAGGCCGTTCATCGACCGGTTGGGCGCGATCACGGCATCCATGTAGAGGGCGGCGGCCATGGCCCGATCCTACGCCCTAGGGGCCCTTCAAGACAGCCTCTTGCGCCAGGAACAAAGATGGAACATTGTTCGCCATCTCCCCCTGGCCCCGCGTCATGCCGCCCAGCCTCGTCCTTTCCGTCCCCGCCGCCGCGAGCGCATGGCATAAGGCGCTGGTGACCGATTCTCCCACCCTCGACACCGCCCGCGAGACCCTGCGCCGGGTGTTCGGCCATGCCGAGTTCCGTGGCCTGCAGGCCGGCGTCATCGAGGAGGTGCTGGCCGACCGCAACGTCGTCGCCGTGCTGCCGACCGGCGGCGGCAAGAGCGTCTGCTACCAGATCCCGGCCATGATCCGGCCGGGCCTGGGCCTGGTCATCTCGCCGCTGATCGCCCTGATGAGCGACCAGGTCGCCAGCCTGCGCCAATCCGGCGTGGCGGCGGCGCGGCTGGATTCCAACATTCCCGTCTTCGAGCGACAGGAGATCTGGGAGAGCATCGACCGGGGTGAGCTGGACCTGCTCTACGTCTCGCCCGAAGGCCTGTCGTCGAACGGCATGCTGGAGCGGCTGGCCCGCCTGCCGCTGTCGCTGATCGCCATCGACGAGGCCCACTGCGTCAGCCAGTGGGGCCACGACTTCCGGCCCGACTACCGGCTGCTCGGCCGGCTGGCCGAACGCTTCCCCGGCGTGCCCCGCATGGCCGTCACCGCCACCGCCGACGCCCGCACCCGCGAGGACATCCGCAACCAGCTGAGCCTGCAGGACGCCGCCGAGTTCGTCGACAGCTTCGCCCGCCCGGAACTGTCGCTGAACGCCGAGCGCAAGGTCGGCACGGGCCACAAGCGGGTCTTGGAATTGGTTGGACAGCGGCCCGGCAAGTCGGGGGTGGTCTATGTCGGCAGTCGCGACGGCGCCGACGAGCTGGCCGGCAAACTACGCGACGCTGGCGCTCCCGCTATCCCCTACCACGCGGGGCTGGAGAAGGAGCTGCGCGGCCGGCGGCTTGAGGAGTTCCTGGAGGCCGACGCGGCGGTGATGGTGGCGACCATCGCTTTCGGCATGGGCATCGACAAGCCCGACGTCCGCTATGTCATCCACGCCGACCCGCCGGCCAGCATCGAGGCCTACTGGCAGGAGATCGGCCGGGCCGGCCGCGACGGCCAGCCGGCCGACGGCATCACCCTCTATTCCAGCGCCGACATGGCCTGGGCCTTCCGCCGGCTGGAAAGCCGCGACATGGCCCCGGAGGTCAAGCAGGTGCAGGGCCGCAAGATCCGGCAGTTCTACGGCATGATGGAGGGCACGGCCTGCCGGGCGGCGGCGGTGCGCCGCTATTTTGGCGAGGAGCGGGTCGAGCGCTGCGGCCAGTGCGACCTCTGCCTGTCACCGCCGGAGAGCATCGACGTCACCCAGTCGGCGTCGAAGGCCCTGGCGGCGACGCATCGGCTGGGCGGCCGGTTCGGGCGCGGCCGGCTGGTCGACCACCTGCTCGGCAAGACCAAGGATGTCTCGGATTTCGAGGCCGGGCTGTCGACCTGGGGCATCGGCACGGAGCTCAGCCAGCACGCCTGGCGCGACCTGATCGACCAGCTGCTGTTCGAGGGACTGCTGAAGGAAGACCCGAATGATGGGCGGCCACTGATCGGCCTGGGCGATATCGACGGGGTGCGAGCGGTGTGGAAGTCGGAGCGGTCGGTGCTGATCCGCAAGGACTCGACCCGCGCCGCGGCGGCCGGGAAGACGCGGGCGAGCAAGGGGCGCAAGGATGTGCTGGCGGCGCTGACGGCGGAGCAGACGGTGGTGTTCGAACGGCTGCGGACCTGGCGCAAGGATGAGGCGCAGCGCCAGCATGTGCCGCCGTATGTGATTTTCCACGATGCGACACTGGCGGAAATCGCCGTGCGGCGGCCAAGCACCTTGCCGGCGCTCGCCGCCGTCAGTGGCGTGGGCGAGGGCAAGCTGGATCGCTATGGCGAGCCTGTGCTGGAGGTCGTCGCTGGTCGCGCCAACGCGCTACCCGAGGCCTCGGCCCGTGCCCGCGTCCTGCGCCAGTCGATGAGTTCGCCGGAAGCCCTGCTCTGGACCGGACTGCGGTCGCGTCAGTTGGACGGATTGAAGTTCCGGCGGCAGCATCCGATGGGTATCTATGTGCTCGATTTCTACTGCCCGGCGGTGAAGCTGGCGATCGAGGTCGATGGCATCGGTCACAGCCACGGCCGGCGTCCCGAGGCTGACCGGCGGCGAGACGCCTGGTTTGCGGAGCAGGGCATCCGGACGCTCCGCATTCCCGCTCAAGAAGTCTTCGACGACATGCACGAGGTGCTTCACCAGATCTACCGGGCGGCTCGTGGCTGATCGCTCTCCGCCCCCGAGAGGGGGCGGAGGACGGTTCGGAGCGTCAGCGACGGACCAGGAGGCGGGGCCGCGCCGGCGGTGGAAGGCCAATCCCCAACCACCGGCGGAAACCCCCTCGGTTTGGCTCGCTTGCAGCGCTCGCCAAAGCCACTCCCCCGCCAAGCGGGGGAGAGCGAAACGCTTGCGGCGTCTCAGTTTGAGTTAGGTATCCACCTCGGCGTCCAGCGCATTGGCCTGGATGAACTCCCGCCTCGGCTCCACCAGGTCCCCCATCAACCGGCTGAACATGTCGTCCGCGTCATCGGCGTGGTTGACCTTGACCTGCAGCAGGGTGCGGGCTTCCGAGTCCAGGGTGGTTTCCCACAGCTGTTCGGGGTTCATTTCGCCCAGGCCCTTGTAGCGCTGGATGGTCAGGCCGCGACGGCCCGCCTCCATGACCGCGTTCATCAGGTCGAGCGGCCCGCGCACCGTCTGGCTCTTGTCCTTGCGCCGGAATACCGCCGGGGACGAGAAGGTCTCGGCCAGGGCCACGGCCCGTTCGGCCAGGCGCCGCGCGTCGGCCGCATGCAGGGTCTGGTCGTCGAGCACGACCTTCTCCGACACGCCGCGCTTCATGCGGGTGAAGGTGAAGCCGCCGCCGACCGCCGGCTCGCCGCTCCAGGGACCGTCGCCCTCCTCGGCGTAGAGGTCGAGCCGGGCGGCCGCCTTGGCCACGTCAGGCTCCTCGCCGAGCAGGCCGGCCAGGGCCGCCTGTTCGATGGCGGTGGCCGGGGCGCGCGCCGAGAGGCGCTCGATGTTGGCCCGGGCCCCGCGCGCCGTCTGCACCAGCGCCAGGAGGTCGGCGCCGGTCATCCGTTCGCCGCTGGCCAGGTCGAGTTCCGCCCCCTCGACGCCCTCGTCGATCAGGAAGATCTCCATCTCCGCATCGTCCTTCAGATAGCGCGACGAGCGGCCCTTGCTGGCTTTGTAGAGCGGCGGTTGGGCGATGTAGAGGTAGCCGCGCTCGATCACCTCCGGCATCTGCCGGTAGAAGAAGGTCAAGAGCAGCGTGCGGATGTGGGCGCCGTCGACGTCGGCGTCGGTCATGATGACGATGCGGTGGTAGCGCATCTTCTCGATGTTGAAGTCGTCGCGGCCGATGCCGGCCCCGAGCGCCGTGATCAGGGTGCCGACCTGGTCGGAACCCAGCATGCGGTCGAACCGCGCCCGCTCGACGTTGAGGATCTTGCCCCGAAGCGGCAGCACCGCCTGGTTTTCGCGGTTGCGGGCCTGTTTTGCCGAGCCGCCGGCGCTGTCGCCCTCGACGAGGAACAGTTCGGACTTGGCCGGGTCACGCTCCTGACAGTCGGCCAGCTTGCCGGGCAGGTTGGTGATGTCGAGCGCGCTCTTGCGGCGGGTCAGTTCGCGGGCCTTGCGGGCCGCTTCGCGGGCGGCGGCGGCCTCGACCACCTTGCCGACCAGGACGCGGGCCTCGACCGGATGTTCCTCGAACCAGGTGGCCAAGCCCTCCTGCACCAGGCCCTCGACGGCCGGGCGCACTTCGGACGAGACCAGCTTGTCCTTGGTCTGGCTGGAGAACTTGGGATCCGGCACCTTGACCGACAGGACGCAGGTCAGGCCCTCGCGGGCGTCCTCGCCGGTCACCGAGACCTTCTCCTTCTTGGCCATGCCGGAGCTCTCGATGTAGTTGCCGACCACCCGCGTCAGGGCCGCGCGGAAGGCGGCCAGGTGGGTGCCCCCATCCCGCTGCGGGATGTTGTTGGTGAAGCACAGCATGGTCTCGTGGTAGCTGTCGTTCCACCACAGGGCCAGGTCGACCTGGACCTTCTCGCGCTGGCCGCGGATGACCATCGGCGTCTTGACCAGCGGCGTCTTGGCCTTGTCGAGGTGGCGCACGAAGGCCTCGATGCCGCCCTCGTAGTGCATGATCTCTTCGTAGGGCTCGGCGTCACGCAGGTCGCGGAAGTAGATGGTCACGCCGCTGTTGAGGAAGGCCAGCTCGCGCAGCCGGTGTTCCAGCGTCTTGCGGTCGAAATTGATGTGGCTGAAGGTCGACAGCGACGGGAAGAAGGTGACGATGGTGCCGGTCAGCGGCTCGCCGTTGTCGCGCTTGGGGCTGTCGCCGGTGATGCTCAGCGAGGTCACCGCGTCGCCGCGCTCGAAGCGCATCTCGTGCTGCTTGCCGTTGCGGTGGATCTTCAGCAGCAGGTAGTCCGACAGGGCGTTGACGACGGACACGCCGACGCCGTGCAGGCCACCGGAGACCTTGTAGCTGTTCTGGTCGAATTTCCCGCCGGCGTGCAGCTGGGTCATGATGACCTCGGCGGCCGAGACGCCTTCGCCTTCGTGGATGTCGGTGGGGATGCCGCGGCCGTCGTCGCTGACCGTCGCCGAGCCGTCGGCGTTGAGGATCACCTCGACGCGGGTCGCCCAGCCGGCCAGGGCCTCGTCGATGGCGTTATCGACCACCTCATAGACCATATGGTGCAGGCCCGAGCCGTCGTCGGTGTCGCCGATGTACATGCCGGGGCGCTTGCGCACCGCGTCCAGGCCTTTGAGAACCTTGATGGATTCAGCGCCGTACTCGGCCGCGCCTTCTTCGGCGGTCTGTTGGGCAAGGGGGGTCTTGTCCGGATTGATTTCCGGGACATCGCCAGTGGTTTCGTCGGTCATTCAGTCGTCCAGAACGGTCAGGCCGGTCGGCTCCACGCGGAGTCCCAGGGCCCGACCTTTGAAGGGGTCGAACAGCGAAGCGTCCGTGCCGGTGAGGAACACCTGCAGACCCAGCGCCGCGATTTCGTCCGCCAGGGCGGCCCGTCGAAACGGGTCCAGGTGGGCGGCGACTTCGTCCAGCAACAATATAGGATTCGGGCCGGAAATTGCAGCAGAAAGTCGCGCCGCCTGGGCCAAAACCAGGTTCAGAATCAAGGCTTTCTGCTCTCCGGTGGAGCATTCGGCGGCCGGGCGGTCCTTTTCGGCGTGAACCACCGCCAGATCGCCCCGGTGAGGGCCGGTGAGACCGCGTCCGGCCGAGGCGTCACGGGCCCGGGAGGCGGCCAGGGCGGGGATCAGGCGGGCGGCGATCTCGGCCTCCTCCACCCCCTGTCCGGAAAGGGTTTCCCACTCGCCGCTCAGCGCCAGCCGGGCTCTCGGGAAGGGCCTGTCGGTGCGGGAATCGATCTCCGCCTGCAGGGCGCTGAGGGTGCGGGCCCGGGCGCTGCTGAGGGCGGCGCCATGCTCAGCCATCCGCGCCTCCAGCGCGGTCAGCCAGACCGGATCGGGGGCCGCGCTCTCGTCGGTCAGCAGGCGCATGCGCTCGCGCAGAGCCCGGTCGTAGGCGCTGGCGTGCGCCGCATGCAGCGGCTCGGCGGCGAACACCAGCCGGTCGAAGAACCGCCGCCGGTCCCCGGCCGCCTCAAGGAACAGCCGGTCCTGGGCGGGGGTCAGCCAGACGGGGCGGATATGGTCGGTCAGCCGGCCGGGCGGCACGGTCGTGCCTTCGACCCTGGTCAGGCGGCGCGAGGAGCCGGCCGTCTCCGTGCCGGTGCCCAGCTGCACCTCATCCTCCCCGTCGGAGACCCTTGCGGAGACCGCCCAGGCCCGTCCGACGGCCTCGCCAGGCATCCGCCGCCCGACCTCGGCCAGCCCGGCGCCGCGCAGGCCCTTGCCGGGGCTCAGCAGCGAGATCGCCTCCAGCAGGTTGGTCTTCCCCGCGCCGTTCGGCCCGGCCAGCCAGACGCTGCGGCCATGCGGCTCCAGGCTCCCGTGCTCGTAGGAGCGGAAGTTGGTCAGGGTCAGGGAGGTGAGGGCGGAGGTGGTCACGACAGTTGCTCCCCCTTCGGGGGAGCTGGCAGCGCGAACGCAGTTCGCGATGACTGAGGGGGTCCCCAACGGACGGTCGCGGCAGCTTTCGTACCCGCCCAGGCCGGTGGAGGACCCCCTCCACCACGCTGCGCGCGGTCCCCCTCCCCCGATGGGGGAGGAACTGGGCTCATCACACCCTCAGCGGCATGAGAACGTACTTCACGCCCGCGTCGGTGGGGTCGAGCACCAGCGTCGGGCTGGCCGGATCGGCGAACCGGAACTCGGCCGTTTCGCCATTGATCTGCCCCGCCACGTCCAGCAGATACCGCGCATTGAAGCCGATTTCGAAGGGCTCGCCGTCGTAGTCGATCTCCAGCTCCTCGACGCCCTGGCCGGCTTCCATGTTGCGCACCGTCAGGGTCATGCGGCCCGTCTCGATGGCCAGCTTCACCGACCGGCTCTTCTCGGCCGAGATCGTCGCCACGCGGTCGACGGCCTTGGCGAACAGCTCGGCGTCGACCGTCATGATCTTCTGGTTGTCGCGCGGGATGACCCGCATGTAGTCGGGGAAGGAGCCGTCGATGACCTTGCTGGTCAGGGCCGAGGCCCCGGCGAACTCGAACCGCACCTTCTGGGCGCTGACCTGGAAGCCGACCGACTCCCCGGCGTCTTCCAGCAGGCGCCGCGCCTCGTTGATGGTCTTGCGCGGGATGATCACCCCCGGCTGGCCGGCGCTGCCTTCCGGGGCCGGCATCTCGGCCAGGGCCAGGCGGTGGCCGTCGGTGGCGACGGCGCGCAGCTTGGCCTCGCCGCCGTCCATCACCGTGTGGACGTAGAGGCCGTTCAGGTAATAGCGGGTCTCTTCGGTCGAGATGGCGAAGCGGGTCTTGTCGATCAGCCGGATCAGCTCATTGGCGTCGACCTGGATATGGGCCGACAGGCCGTCGGCGCTCATCACCGGGAAGTCACCGGCCGGCAGCACCGGCAGGTTGAACTTCGACCGGCCGGCCGAGATCTGCAGGCGCGGATCCTCGCCCGAATAGGTCAGGGACACATCGGCGCCGTCCGGCAGCTTGCGGACGATCTCGTACAGGGTGTGGGCCGGGGCGGTGATCTGGCCGGGCACGTCGACATGGGCGGCGCCCTCGTCGACGATCTCCATGTCCAGGTCGGTGGCCGAGAAGCTGACCTGCTCGCGGTCGGCCGACAGCAGCACGTTCGACAGGATCGGAATGGTGTTGCGGCGCTCGACGACGCTCTGAACGTGGCCAAGGGCCTTCAGCAGCGCGGCCCGCTCGATGGTCAGCTTCATGTCTTGTCCGGATCGCCCGCGAATCGGGAAACAGTCCCCAATCCGCCTTCAGAGTTGACCTTCGACATTAGCGGAATCGGCGCAGCAAGAAAGGGGGCGTCCGCTGTGATCGACGGCCGACCGGCATTCATTGTCGCGGGCCGACCCGCGAACTCGCCGCGACCGGCCGAGCCGGCCCGGGGGTCTGGTCCGCCTCTGCGGGCGGCGTCGCTTCGCCCGCTCCGCCGACATCGAACAGCAGCATGCCGACGATGAACAACAGGCCCAGAATCGACAGCAGCGGCGCCCATTTCGGCACGAAGCTGACATAGTGGCTCAGCCGCCCTTCCGCGGGGCGAAGCGTGCGCACGACCTGCATGTGATGTCCGGCCAACCTCACGGCCAGCACATCCGCCGCCGCCGAATTGTACAGCACGCCGCCTTCCCCGCTGCGTGAGATGTGGGCGAGGGTGATCGGCGGCTTCTTGATCGCCCTGTTCCAGCCCGTGCTCGGCCGCTCCAGGACCGAGCGATCAATGATCGGCCCAGCGCCTGGCCTCACCTGATCGTAATACAGAAACGGCGAATGGGTCACCATGATGACCTGGACGTTGAAACAGGCGCTGAAGGCCCGGCAGAGCCTGGTGATCCGGCCCGCGGCCCCGATGGAAAAATGCAGTTCGGGCTCGTCCAGCAACAACACCGACCCGGGCGAGGCCAGCGAGAACAGCAGCATCAGAAGGAAGAGGGCCTGGTTCTCCCCGGAACTGAGGAAGTCCCGAGGCCCCTCCTCATCGATGTCGATTTCCCAGACCCCGTTCCGGAAGATGATCTGGATGCTCCGACTGTCAGGCCCGTCATCGTCTTCCTCGAACACGTATCGCCACTCCTCCTCGATCGAGGTTCCGGCGCCGCAGGCTGATTGATGGAGCGAGAATTCCTTCTTGTCCGGCCGGCCGACCGGCCCCTGTCCGCCAGCCATGTCGAACGACAAGGCCTGAAGGCGATCGATAACCACCCGCGACAGGCTTTCGCCGAGGTTCTTCGGGCTCTCGCGGACGTCCAGACCGGTCCCCCAGTCATACATGTCGGTGTTAATGTAGGAGAGTATCGGCGGATTGGGCAGCTCTCCCCCCGGGAACTGGCGGCCCTCGGTGCGCGGCGACTTCCACCATTGATCAGCCTCGGTCGGTCCCCTTTGGCGCAACTCGGCCGGCCCGGCCTGGCGATCGAGGCCAATGAGTTCCGGCCGGCTCCAGGCGATGAGCGCGGCCAGGGCCTCGATGCCGCCGACAGCCTCCGCTTCTTGCCGTACAATGATCCAGTCGGCGCGGAGCAGCCAGTCGCTGGTGATCGCCGCCTTCAGTGTTTTGACGCTCTTCTGGTCATGCCGGCAGAGGAACTGGATGCTGAGGCGCCGGCCCTGACTGATCGGGGCCAACGCCAGCCAGCGCCCGATTTTTCCGATAGGGTCCGGCAGGAAGTGATCCTGCGAGATCGCCGACGCGTCGAGGGTCTTCAGGGCCGTCGCGAGCAGCGCCGAGTCGGGGGCCGTCAGCGCCTCCAGCCATGCAAGATCGCTGACCGCCAGCCAGAGGTCGATCTCGATGGTGACCTGCTCTCCGAAGCTCAGGTCTCCCTGCTCAAGGATCGGAAGGTGACCCAGCAGGGACAGCGCCTCCAGCACACGAGACTTTCCGACGCCGTTGTCGCCGCGCAGAATATTCAGGCCATCGGCGAAACGAACTTCCTTGAGGCCCATGAGGTGGCGGCCAGACACCCTTTCAATGATCATCGTGGGCGCCCTTTCCCGGACCTTCGCCGAAAGCGATCGTCGCGAGAGTCGCGAGAACGATGACGATCTCGAAGATCAGGACCGTCAGCGTGATGTCCGCCTTGTGGGAATAGTCGCTGCCCCAGACCATGCTCATCTTCACCAGCGCGCAAAGGACGGACCCGGCCGCACAGAGGATGAGCAGGGTCGAGGTATGCTTATGCCGTTGGTAGGAGACGCCGATGTGGGCCTGGACCGTGCGGTAGACCTTCCGGGAGTACAGCTCCATCCAGAGCAGGCAGCCTAGGGCTATGGCCAGGTTCAGATGGCCTATGAGGGCCAGGAGCTTTCGACGGCTGAAGAGTCCCTGCTCCACATCCCAGGCCGCTCCAAGATAGGTGAAAATCTCAATGTGGCCCGCGATCAGCACCCAGATCTGGCCATAGGTGTAGATGCCGAAGACGGCCAGGAAGGCCTTCGGGGCGATGAAGCCGAGGTTGTCGAGGTTTTCACGCAGGAACAGGCCGAGCGACAAGGTCAACAGGCCGGAGCAAAGGCCGATCTTGGCCGGACCCGCGAAATCCTTGACGTCGTCGAACCAGATTTTACGACAGACCAGGGTCTCAGCGTCACAGATGTTCAGCCCGATATGGACCACGATATAGACACCGACGTACAGGAGGCAAAGGCCGGCCGTTCCGTTGAATATCCGCGAGAAATGACCCCCGCCGGCCTTGGACGGCTTTGTCTGCGGCAGCGATGAGGCCGGTGCGGTCGTCGATGCTTGGCTCATCGTGTCCCCCCGAGGCCCGTTGCAAAGATGGTTGCAGGCTATCGATAAAGTTGCAAGTCTCCGCGGGACGCCAGGGGGATGTCCGTTTGGAGTATGTGGTCGCCTGTACCGTCATGGGCCTGGGCATAGCCATCGACGTCATTCTGGCCACCCTGGCGCGCTACCGGATGCTGGGCCTCAACCGGGAGGGATTCGGCTGGGTGTGGAAGATCACCTTCACCCACATCGCCTTTCCGGTCGTTGGCTACTTCCTCGCCATCTATCTGATGGCCCTGCAGGCGGTGCTCAAGCCGCTGGTCGGCCTGCTGGCCTCGGGGCTGCTCTGTTGGCTTCTGTGGACCGTGGCGCGGGATATCCGGCGCGACGCAGCCACGGTCGAAGAGGAACCGCCTGGGCCGGCTACGGTCGGTTGGACGCTCGTGCTGGCCGTCAGCTGGGACGCCCTCTTTTCCGGGCCTGCCAAGGCGGCTCAGGCGGTCGGATGGTCGGAGCAGCAGGTTCTGTGGTCGTTTCCGATAGCCGGCGTCGTTGTTGGGGCTGGCGCATCGGCCGCCCTGATGTTGACCTCACGTCTGCGCAGGGTGGCCGACGAGCGTCGCCTGAGTGCGCCTGGCCCCGGAAACCAGGGTTGGCAGACCCTCGGGATCGTCATCGAAATCGGCGTGTTCGCCTACTTCCTGGCGTTGGCCTTCCTGCGGCTCGTTCTGGGCCTGACGGAATCCATTCCAATGGCGATGGCCGCCGCCGGACTGATCACCGCGGTGATCGCCATCTGGCTGGGACGCGACATTCCCAGAGCCCTGGCGAACCGATCCCAGTAGCCCTCAGGCCTTGGTGTCGATCGCCTCGCCCGACACCTCGCCGGTGCTGGAATAGGGGTTGGCCGCCGTGTTCGCCGTCTGCTCCGGCGCGCCGGCGCCCGAGCCCTTGGCGGCGACCACCACCATGGCCGGACGGACCAGCCGGCCGAACAGGGAATAGCCCGGCTGCAGGGTCTTGATCACCGCCCCGGCCGACACTTCGTCGGAGCTCTGCTCCATCATCGCCTGGTGCAGGTGCGGGTCGAACTTCTCGCCCGTCGCCGGGTCGACCTTCTTCAGGCCGTTGCGCTCAAAGGCCTCCAGAAGCTTCTTCTGGGTCATCTCGATGCCGACCACGAAGTTCTTGACCACCTGGTCCGGACTGTCCTTCGGCGCGTGGGCCGTGGCCTGGCCGAGGTTGTCGGCGGCTTCCAAGAGGTCGCGGGCGAACTTGGTGATCGCATAGGCGCGGGCGTCGTTGACCTCGCGCTCGGCCCGACGCTTGGTGTTCTCCGCGTCGGCGGCGTAGCGCAGGGCCTGGTCCTTGAGGGCGGCGACCTCGGCCTTCAGGGCCTCGATCTCACTGTCGGCTTCGCTGAAGTCGATGGTGTCGTCGTCCTGAATCTCGCTCGGGTTCGTCTCGTCGGTCATACCTGGTCTCATCCGTCCATCATCTGGCCCAGCACCCTGGCGGTATAGTCCACCAACGGGATAACGCGGGCATAGTTCAACCGCGCCGGACCGATCACGCCGATCGCCCCCAGCACCTTCTGTCGGCCCGACATATAGGGAGCCGCGATCACAGCGGAACCCGAAAGTGAAAACAGGCGCGTTTCGGCGCCGATGAAGATGCGCACCCCCTCGGCCTCTTTCACCCCGTCGAGCAGGCCGATCAACTGTTCCTTCTGCTCCAGATCCTCGAACAGGCGGCGGATTCGCTCCAGGTCCTCGGCCGCCGCGCCGTCGATCAGATTGGCCTGGCCGCGCACGATCAGGGCCCGGGCGTCCTCCGCCCCGCCGCCCCAGGCGGCCAGCCCGTCCTCGACCAGCCGGGCGGCCACCGAATCCAGCTCCTGGCGAGCCAGCGCCAGCTCGCCGCGCATCTCGTTTCGGGCCTCGGACAGGGTGCGGCCCTGCAACCGGCTGGCCAGGAAGTTGGAGGCCTCGGTCAGGGCCGCCGGGGTGATGCCCGGTTGCAGCCGCATGATGCGGTTCTCGACCGCCCCGTCTTCCAGCACGATGACCACCAGCGCCCGGTCGGGCCCCAGGGCCACGAACTCCACATGCTTGACCCCGGCCTCGTGCGACGGCGTCACCACGATCCCGGCCCCGCCGGCCAGGCCGGAGAGGATGGCGCTGGCCTCCTGCAGCGCCTCCTCCATCGAGCCGCCCTTGGATTTCAGCCGCCCTTCGATGGCGTTGCGCTCGGCCTCGCCGACATCGCCAACCTCCAACAGGCCGTCGACGAAGAGGCGCAGGCCGGCATGGGTCGGCATCCGGCCGGCGCTGATGTGCGGCGCGTTGAGCAGGCCAAGCGCCCCGAGATCCTGCATGGTGTTGCGGATCGAGGCCGGCGACAGATGCACCCCGCCCTTGGAGATGGTCCGTGAGCCGACCGGCTCGCCGGTTTCCAGATAGCTCTCGACGATCCGGCGAAAGATGTCGCGCGCCCGGCCGTCGAGGTCCGACAGGCTGGGGGTCTGACCCAAGACACTTTTGGGGGGACCGGGGAGGAGAGGGTTCATACGCTTCCTATAGGCCCGGTGGACGCCGGACGCCGCATCTAGGATAAGCGGCCACCTTCGGCGCGCAAGCCGCGCCCTGTTTTACCAAGGATGCCCATGCGCCCCTCGACCCGCGCCCCCGACCAGCTGCGCCAGATCACCCTGGAAACGGCGGTCAACCGCTATGCCGAGGGCAGCTGCCTGATCACGGCGGGCCACACCAAGGTTCTGGTCACCGCCAGCGTCGAGACCGGCGTCCCCGGCTGGATGCGCGGCAAGGGGGCCGGCTGGGTCACGGCCGAGTACGGCATGCTGCCGCGCGCCACCCACACCCGCGGCCGCCGCGAGGCCGCGCAGGGCAAGCAGTCGGGCCGCACCCAGGAGATCCAGCGGCTGATCGGCCGCTCGCTGCGGGCCGTGGTCGACATGAAGGCCCTGGGCGAGCGCCAGATCGTGCTGGACTGCGACGTCGTCCAGGCCGACGGCGGCACCCGCACCGCCGCCATCACCGGCGCCTGGGTGGCCCTGCGGCTGGCCACCAAATACCTGCTCGACGAGGGGGTGCTGACCACCGACCCGATCATCGACCAGGTGGCGGCGGTGTCCTGCGGCGTGTTCGACAACACCCCCGTCCTTGACCTCGACTACGAGGAGGACTCGGCGGCCGAGGCCGACTGCAACTTCGTGCTGACCGGCAATGGCGACATCGTCGAGATTCAGGCCACCGGCGAGAAGCGCGGCTTCACCCGGCCGGAATTCGAGAGCCTGTTCGGCCTGGCGGAAAAGGGCATCGGCGAGCTGTTCGCCATGCAGCGGGCGGCTTGCGGACTGTAGAAACGGGGACACATTGAAATCGCAGATTTCAATGTGTCCCCTCTTCCTGCGCACCTACTCCTCATCGTCCCCATAATCGCTCGGCCCCGGCTCGAAGCTGAGGATGTCCCCCGGCTGGCAGCCGAGCTCGCGGCACAGGGCGTCCAGCGTCGAAAACCGGATCGCCCGGGCCTTGCCGGTCTTCAGGATCGACAGGTTGGCGATGGTGACGCCGACGCGGTCGGCGAGTTCGGTGAGCGACATGCGGCGCTCGAGCAGCACGCGGTCGAGGCGGACGTGAATGGCCATTTGCGCGCCCTCAGATCGTCAGTTCGGCTTCGTTGCGCAGGCGGGCGCCCTCGCGGAACACCTCGGCCAGCACGAAGACGACCATGACGGAAAACCAGGTGGTCAGGCTCCAGCCGCCGTTGGCCCGGTCGACGTCGGGAGCCAGCAAGGCGACCGCGCCCCAGAAGATCCATTTGCCGAGCTCCAGCCCGGCCAGGATCAGCCCGATCAGCCGAAGGCGGCCGACGTTGTCGGGATGGAAGGGATCGCCCGCGGTCAGGGTCTGGCCGATGCGGCGCAGGTTGCCGACGATCAGATTGATGCCCGTGCAGTAGAGGGCGAAGGCGAACAGGCCGGCGGCCAGCACGGGGCCCTTCTGGCCAAGCTCGCCAATGTCATCGATCTCGATCTTGTCGATGATGTCGGTGTTGAAGCTGAGCAGCAGCATGGCGATGCCGAACAGGGCGGCGAAACCGATGACCACCCACAGCACATACCAGGTCACGTCGAGAATGATCTTGAGCAGGCTCGACACCGAGCCGGGTCCCAACGTTCTCATGACCTCTGCGCCCCTGAAACTCACAATGCCCGCGATGGGGGCCGCCTGCCGCCCGCCGTTGCCGATTCCGTGGTTCGGATCGGACGGCGAGCATGCCTCGGCGGCGAGCCTCACGGAAGCCCGCCGGTTACAGCGATTGCGCGACGAAGGTGTAGGCGGCCAGCGGCATCACCAGCACGACGGCGGTGTAGACCAGGGCGACGGCCAGGCGGTCCACGATGGAAGTCACTTTTCCGAAAGACATTTGAGTAGTCCCTCTTTGGTTTGTGGGGAGCGGCGGAAGCGCCGTTCCATGAGCGAGGGAATAGGCCCGCATCGTTTGGCGATCAAATTACATATCGTTTAACGATATTAAACTCACGTAACTTAGTTACCGGACGTTCATGAGTTCCTCCCTCCCCTTCATGGGGAGGGACAGCGAGGCGGAGCCTCGCAGGGTGGGGAAGTCGGATGCCGAGCGCCCAAAGCTCGTGCGCCTGGAAACCCAAGGCCCGCCAACTTTCGAGCCTGAACCTGACTTCCCCACCCTGACGGCTTCGCCGTCTGTCCCTCCCCATAAAGGGGAGGGAGGTTGTAGCGCTGCCCGACATCCGCCATTTGAACTAGGTTGCACATCGACCGACCCGCCGGAGCCCCGATCCATGCGCCTTCTGCTGACCGCGACCCTCGCCCTGATGACCCTCGCCGGCGCCGCTTCGGCCCAGGACGGCGCGGCCCTGTTCAACGCCCAGTGCAAGAGCTGCCACACCCTGACCGGGACCAACGGTCCGGCCGGCCCGAGCCTGAAGGGCGTGGTAGGGCGCAAGATCGCCGGGTCGCCGGGCTACGCCTATTCCAAGGCCCTGTCGGCCAAGGCCGGGACCTGGAGCGACGCCCAGCTGGACGCCTACCTCGCGGGCCCGGCCGCCTTCGCGCCGGGGACCAAGATGTTCAACAAGGTCGCCGATCCCAAGGCGCGGACGGCCATCGTCGCCTATCTGAAGACTCAGAAATGACCCTTCGCCTCGCCGCCCTGCTGACCGGACCCCTGCTGCTGGCCGCCTGCGCCAGCACCGGCGGCGAGCGCGCGAGCCTGCCGATCCCCAAACTGCCGCCGCCCGCCTCGGCGCCCGGCGCGCCCGCCACGGCCCCAGCGATGGCGGCCCCGGGAACCAATCCCGACACGCTCCTCTACCGCTGCGCCGGCGGCAAGCGCTTCACCGCCGCCTGGGGCCTCCCCGGCGACCGGGTGAAGGTGACGGCCGGCGGGACCAGCCAGCTCCTCGCCGCCCGGCCGGCGGCCAGCGGCGCCCGCTACGGCGAGGGCCCGTTCCAGATCTGGGGCAAGGGCGACGAAGCGGTGCTGGAAGGTTTCCCGGGCGGCCCCTACAAGGCCTGCCGGACCGACTGATGGACGCCTTTCCCGCCTTCTTCCCCCTCGAGGGCCGCCGCATCGTCATCGCCGGGACCGGCGAGGCGGCCGAAGCCAAGGCGCGCCTGTTCGAAGGCTCGCCGGCCCAGGTCGTGCGGCTGGAAGGCAGCCAGGCCTTCCTGGTCGGGGCCTATGGCGGCGCCCTGCTGGCCTTCATCACCGGCGACGACCTGTTCATCCAGGCCGCGGCCGGGGCGGCGCGGGCGGCCGGCTGCCTGGTCAATGTCGTCGACCGGCCCGAGCTCTGCGACTTCAACACGCCCGCCGTCATCGACCGCGGCGCCGTGGTCGCCGCCGTCGGCACGGCCGGGGCGGCGCCGATGCTGGCCAGCCTGCTGCGCAACGACATCGAGGCCCGGGTGCCGCCCGGAGCCGGCCGTGTCGCCGTGCTGCTGAAACAGCTGCAGGGCGAGGTGCGCGCCGCCTATCCCGACCTCGTCGCCCGCCGCGCCTTCCTGCGCTCGGTGCTGTCGGGCGAGGCGGCCGAGGCGGCCATGGCCGGCGACATGCCGCGCGCCGAGACCCTGCTGCGCGCCCAGCTGGAGCGGGGCGGCGATCCACTCGGCCGGCTGAGCTTCGTGGCCGGGCGTGGCCCGGGCGATCTGCTGACGCTGCGGGCGTCACGCGCGTTGGCCGAAGCCGACGTCATCTGCGCCGACGCCGACGCCGATCCTTCCGTGCTGGCCCTGGCCCGCCGCGACGCCGGCCGGCTGGCGCCCGAGCAGTGCGATCCCAAGTCCCTCGCCGCCCTGGTCCGCGCCGGCCGCCAGGTGGTGCGGATCATCACCCGCGCGCCCGACGTCTCGACCTTGCGGGCCCTGGCCGCCGAGGATGTCATGGTCGAGGTCATGCTGGCGGCGCCCGGAACCTGATGGGCGGGCTGATGGGACTGACGGCTCAGGATATCGAGATCGTCCTGCTGTCCCTTCGGGTGGCGGCCGTGGCCACCCTGGTCGCCATGCCGCTGGCCTTCGCCGCCGCCTGGGCCCTGGCCCGGGGACGGTTCTGGGGCCGGGGCCTGCTCGACGCCCTCATTCACCTGCCGCTGGTGCTGCCGCCGGTCGCCACCGGCTACGCCCTGCTGCTGCTGCTCGGCCGTCAGGGTCTGCTCGGCGAACCGCTGTCGAAGCTGGGCATCGTCCTGGCCTTCGACTGGACCGGCGCCGCCCTGGCCGCCGCGGTCATGGCCTTCCCGCTGATGGTGCGGCCCATGCGCCTGTCGATCGAGGCCATCGCCCCGCAGGTCGACCAGGCCGCCCGCACCCTGGGGGCCGGGACCTGGGCCCGGTTGACCCGCGTCACCCTGCCCCTGGCCCTGCCGGGCGTGGCGGCCGGGGCCGTGCTCGGCTTCGCCAAGGCGCTGGGCGAGTTTGGGGCCACCATCACCTTCGCCGCCGCCATTCCCGGCGTCAGCCTGACCCTGCCCTCGGCCATCTACCAGGCCATCCAGACCCCCGGCGGCGAGCAGCGCGCCGCCGCCCTGTGCCTGGTGGCGGCGGGGATCGCCGTGGCGGCGGTGATTGGCGCCGAGGCGCTGACGCGCTGGGCGCTCAAGAGGGCAGGCGGTTGAGGAAACGGGGACACATTGAAATCGGAGATTTCAATGTGTCCCCTCTGACCGCTCTCAGAAATCCAGCGACCGCCCCTTGGTCTCCTTCAGGAACAGCAGCGTCGAGAGCACGCTGATGCCGGTGAAGAAGATCGGATAGGCCAGCCCCGCGTAGATGTTCCCCGTCGCCGCCACGATGGCGAAGGCGCTGAACGGCACGAAGCCGCCAACCCAGCCGGTGCCGACGTGATAGGGCAGCGACAGCGCCGTGTAGCGCACGCGCGTCGGGAACATCTCGACCAGGGCCGAGGCCTGCGGCCCGTACAGCGCCGTCGCCGCTATGGTGAAGACCAGCAACACGCTGAACAGGCCCCAGAAGTTGACCCGGGCCGGATCGGCCTTCAGCGGATAGCCGGCCTGCGCCAGGGCGGCCTTCAAGCGGCCCTCGACGCCGGTCTTGACGGTCTTCAGCGAGGCCTTGTCCAGCCCGCCGCCCTCGACGCTGACCACCTCGGTCTCGCCGATCTTCACCCGGGCCAGGGAGCCGGCCGGGGCCGCCTCGTTGTCGTAGGAGATGCCGCTGTTGGCCAGGAAGCTCTTGGCGATGTCGCAGCTAGTGACGAAGGCGGTCTTGCCGACGGGATCGAACTGCAGCGAGCAGGCGGCCGGATCGGCGACGACCACCACCGGCGTGTTGCGGGAGGCCTCGGCCAGGCCCGGGTTGGCGAACTGGGCCATCATGTGGAAGCCGGGCAGGAAGGCCAGCAGGGCCAGCACCATGCCGAACCACATCACCCATTTGCGGCCGTACCTGTCCGACAGCCAGCCAAAGAAGACGTACATCGGCGCGCTGGCCAGGGTGACGACCATCATCAGCTCGTTGACCGTGGCCGGCGGGACCTTGAGGAATTTCTCGAGGAAGACCGGGGTGTAGAAGAAGGCGCAGTACCAGACGGCCCCCTGGGCGAACATGATGGCCAAGAGGGCGATCAGTACCAGCTTGAGGTTCTTCCACTGGCCGAAGGCCTCGCGGAAGGGGTGTTGCGACTGTTCGCCGGCCGCCTTCAGCTTCAGGAAGCTGGGGCTCTCGGCCAGTTTCAGGCGCATGAAGATGGAGATGGCCAGCAGGCCCGCGGAAACGAGGAAGGGCACGCGCCAGCCCCAGGCCTTGAAGGCTTCTTCGCCGATCAGGGTGCGGGTGGCCAGGATGACGCCCAGGGCGCCCAGCAGGCCCAGCGCAGCCGAGGTCTGGATCCAGCCGGTCATCAGGCCGCGCTTATTGGCCGGCGAATGCTCGGCGACATAGATGGCCGCTCCGCCGTACTCGCCACCCAGCGCCGTGCCCTGCAGGATGCGCAGGATGATCAGCAGGATCGGCGCGATGATCCCGGCCTGGCCATAGGTCGGCAGCAGGCCGATGGCGAAGGTCGCTCCGCCCATCATGGTGACGGTGATCAGGAAGGCCGCCTTGCGCCCGACCTTGTCGCCCATCCGCCCGAAGATCAGGGCGCCCAGCGGCCGAAACGCGAAGCCGGTGCCGAACAGGGCCAGGGCCGCGATCAGGGCGGCGGTCTCGTTCAGGCCGGTGAAGAAGACCTGGGAGATGATCCCGGCCATGCTGCCGAAAATGAAGAAGTCGTACCACTCGAAGGCCGTGCCGGCCGAGCTGGCGGCGACCACCGTGGTCATCGAGACGCCTTCACCAGAGGCTTCGGGCGGCGCCGCTTCTGGAGTCACGGGCGCCGTTTCAGCGGTCTGGTCGGTCATAGGCATCCTCCCCCGAGGGTCAGCAAGGGAGGAGGTCTAGCATTGCAACCGCTTGCAGCGAAAGCCGATCAGGCGACAACGACCTGTGGCGCCTCATCCTGCGGCAGGTCCTGGGACAGCCGGGCGATCTCGGCCAGCAGGGCGGCGGGCGACAGCGGCTTGGAGACCACCCCGTCCATGCCGGCCGCCAGATAGGCCTGTTTCTGGTGCGACATGACGTTGGCGGTCAGGGCGATGATCGGCGCCTGGCAGGCCGGGGCCGGCAGGGCGCGGATACGGCGGGCCGCCTCCAGCCCGTCGATGCCGGGCATCTGGATGTCCATCAGGATCAGGTCGTAGAGCCCGCCCGCCGCCGCATCGACGCCGGCCAGGCCGTCGCAGGCCACGGCGGCCTCCGCCCCCAGGGTCTCCAGCAGGCGGGCGGCGATCATCTGGTTGGTCGGATTGTCCTCGACGACCAGCACCCTCAGGCCCGCCAGGACCCCGTCGAGCGGCGAGGCGTCCTCGGCGACGGTCGGCCGCGCCACCGGCGCCGCCACCGTCAGCACGAAGGTCGAGCCGAGGTCCGGCGTCGAGGTGAAGCAGACCTCGCCGCCCATCAGCTCCGCCAGCCGCCGGGTGATGGCCAGGCCGAGGCCGGAGCCGCCAAACTGCCGCGTCGTCGAGGCGTCGGCCTGGTGGAAACGTTCGAACAGGCTTTCCTGGGCGGTCAGCGGGATGCCGACGCCGCTGTCCTCGACCTCGAACCTCAGCAGCGCGCCCTCGCGCCGGCAGCGCACCGTCACCTGGCCCCGCAGGGTGAACTTGACGGCGTTGCCGACCAGGTTGAACAGGGCCTGGCGCAGCCGCAGGCCGTCGGTCTCCGCCCAGCCCAGGCCGTCGGCCCCTTCCAGCACCAGGCCGATGGCCTTTTCCGCCGCCTGCGGCCGCAGCATGCGCACGACGCCGTCGGTCAGGGCGGCGACATCGACCGGCCCGATGGCCAAGTCCAGCTTGCCCTCCTCGATGCGCGAGAAGTCGATGACCTCGTCCAGCAGGGTGGTCAGCATCCGGCCGCATCCCAGGGCCTCGGAGAGCAGCCGCCTGCCGTCCTCGGTCAGGGGCTCGCGATCCAGCAGATGCATGACGCCCAGCACCCCGTTCATCGGGGTGCGCAGCTCGTGGCTCATGTTGGCGAGGAAGCGCGCCTTGGCCTCGCCGGCCGCCAGGGCGGCGCGCTCGGCGTCCATCAGGGCCAGTTCCTGGCGCTTGCGGGCGTCGATGTCCATGACCAGGCCGACGCCCCGGCGGGAGGCGACATCCAGGCTGTAGAAGACCCGCACCCAGCGCTCATCGCCGTCCGGATGGAAGATGCGGAATTCCAGCGGGTCGGTGGTTTCCCCCCGGGCCCAGCATTCGTTGGTCTCAACGACGACCTGCCAATCGTCCGGATGGACGAAGGGCCAGACGCTCACCGCGACCTCATCGAAGGTCATGTGCCGGCCGACCAGCTCGTAGAACTGGTCCGAGGCCCAGAAGGTGCGGTGGGCGTGGTCGATCTCGAAGGCGCCGGCCTCGGCCGCGCGCAGGGCCAGCTTCAGGCGCACCGCGTTGGCGGTCAGTTCCTCGGCCAGGTCGCCAACCCGTTGCTGGCCGCGCAGGGCGGCGTCCCGCGCCTCGGCCAGTTCGGTGACGTTCTGGGAAATGCCCTTCAGCGCGTACATCTCGCCGCGCTTCTCGGTGCGGAAGGTGGCCCGCATGGTCAGCCAGCGGCCGTCGGCGGTGCGGATGCGGTGTTCGATGGTGGCGCCCTCGCCGGTCTCGGCGCCGCGCACGAAGACCTGGCTGACCTCCTCGCGCTGGGCCGGGTCAAGCACCTGGAAGAACTTGTCGGGGGTGTCGATGTCCTGCTGGGGCCAGCCGAACAGCTTGAGCACGTCCAGCGACCAGCCGATGCTGTCGGTGGTCGGCTCATAGGTCCAGGTTCCGATGCCGGCGGCGTCGGCCAGCATGATCTGGTCGCGGCGCGCCGCCTCCAGTTCGGTCGACCGGGCGTGCTGCTCATGGACATCGCGCATCACCCCGACCACGTCGCCGCCCTCGGCCAGGCGGTTGCGGCCCTCGAACCAGCGCCAAGAACCGTCCTTCATCTTCACCCGGGCCAGGTTCACCGCCTCGCCCTGCTCGGCCAGCACGGCGATCATGGCGTTGAGGGCGGCGCGGTCGTCGGGGTGGATGAATTTGTGGGGACTGCGGCCGATCAACTCCCCGGCCGTCCAGCCGGTGACCTTGGCCCAGGCGGGATTGACCGTGACGAACCGGCCGTCGCGGACGACGCAAAACAGGTCACGGCTGTTCTCGAAGAACCACCGAGCCGCGTCCGTTCCCTCCGGCGAGATGGAATTTTCCCCGCTCATTGCCCGCAACTATCCGGCCAAAGGCGTGAACGAAGGGTTCTGCGCGTTGCCCTTGCGTCAGGCCGTCGCACCCGCCGCACAAAAGGACGGCCGCGCCCGTCGGGGGGATGACGGGCGCGGCCTGGGATACCGGTTCTAGGGGGTGTCCGCCTGGAGGAGGATCGAGGCGATCAGAACCGGACCGTGGTGGTCAGCGTGGCCGAACGGGTGTCCCCCGGGATGGCCCAGCCAAAGCCGGAGTTGGAGCGGATGTTGGTGTAGTATTCCTCGTCCGTCAGGTTCTTGACGTTGAGCTGTAGGCCGACCCGGTCGTTGATCGTCCAGGTCACCGAGGCGTTCATGATCCAGTAGTCGTCCGAGTGGAGCAGCGGGGCGATGGCGCTGGCCTGCTGGAAGGCGTACTCGCCCGAATAGTTGGCCCCGATGCCGGCCATCCACTGGTCGTTGAACTGGTAGGTCGTCCAGATATTGAAGGCGTGCTTGGGCGTCAGCGGGATCGGGTCGCCCTTGGTGAAGTCGACGTTGTTCGGCGGCAGGGCCGTGTTGGCGATGTTCTGCAGGATCTCGCTGTCGAGGTAGGTGTAGTTGGCGATCACCGTCCAGTTCTTCAGGATCTGGCCGCTGACCCCCAGGGTGACGCCGCGCACCCGGCTTTTGCCGTCCTGCTGCTGCACCGGGATCTGCAGGTCGTTCGAGGCCAGGCGGATCTTGCTGCGGGTGTTCTGGAACAGCGCCCCGGTCAGCGACAGGCGACCGTCGAGAAGGTCCCACTTGGTCCCCAGCTCGATGACTTCGCCCTCTTCCGGATCGAGGTCGCAGTTCTGGGCCGTGCCGGTCGCCGAACAGCCGCTGTTGACGGTGGCCTGCGACGGGGTGCTGACGTTGCCGTAGGCCAGGTAGATGGAGCCGTTGGCGGCCGGCTTGAACACCACCCCGACGCGGTAGGAGACGAGGTCCTCCTCGTTCTCGGCCCGGGTCGAGACGCCGGCGACGCGGGTCGGCGGGTTCGGGGCGGCCGGGGTGTAGGTGTAGGGGGTCGAGAAGAACTCGCCTTCGTTGTGCTCGAAACGGATGCCGCCGTTGATCGCCCACTGCGGGCCGATCTCGATGTTGTCGAACAGATAGACCGCCTGGTTGTTCAGCTCGCCGTCGCTGATCGTCGTCGGCAGATAGTTGACCGGCCCGCTGTAGACATTGACCGGGTTGGCGATCGAGATCGGCGCCAGCACCACCGTCACGCCCTGGTCGGTGCGCAGGATGTTGCCGGTGACCAGGTCGTAGGTCTCGTTCGAGAAGGCCGCGCCGAGCACCAGGTTGTGCTGCAACGGGCCGGTGGCGAACTTCCAATTGAGGTCGGTCTGGTTGATCAGCTGGGTGTTCTCGGTGTCGCGACGGTTGCCGCGCGGGCCGCTGGCGGTGGCGGTGAAGAAGCCGGGCGCGCCACAGGCGATGGGGGTCTGGGGGCTGGCGGGGAGGGTCTGCGGGTTGAAGCCGCTGGCCAGGCACCAGGCGCCCTGGGGGGCGTCGACGATGGTCGTCTGCTCGATCTTCTGCCAGCGGGCGGTGTTGGTCAGGATCAGGTTTTCGCTGAACTCGTGGCGCAGCTTCAGGGTCAGGCCGTCGACCGTGATCTCCTGGGTGTCCAGGTTGCGATAGCCGTAATAGCTCGACGGATCGACGCCCGGCAGCGGCCCGTTGAGGAAGGCGTTGCTGGCGTAGGGCACGCCGTAGCGGGGCGTGTTCTCGTCTTCCTGGTGGATGTAGGCGGCGGTGAACTGGGTCTTGCCGCCCAGGCCGAAGGTCACGGACGGGGCGAAGCCCCAGCGCTCGTAGGTCTCGACATCGCGGCCGGGGACATCGTTGGCGTGGATCATGCCGTTCAGGCGAATGGCGATCTCGTTGCCCAGCAGCATGTTGGAATCGACCGTCAGGCGGCCGTAGCTGTCGGTGCCGATGCCGGCCGCGATCGTCGTGCGATCCGAGCCGGACGGACTCTTGCTGACCAGGTTGATGCTGCCGCCGACGCCGCCGGAGCCCGAGTAGGCGCCGTTGGCGCCGTTGACGACCTCGATCTGCTGCAGATTGAAGGTGTCGGTGCGGCTGTACTGGGCCGAGTCGCGCAGGCCGTCGGTGGTGATGTCGTTGTTGGCGCTGTAGCCACGCAGGTTGATGCTGTCGCCATAGCCGCCGCCGCCCTCGCCGGCCCCGAAGGTGATGCCGGGCACGGTCTGCAGCACATCGCGCAGGGTCAGCAGGTTCTGGTCGCGCAGGGTGCGGTCGGAAACCACGGTGATGGTCTGGGGATGGTCCAGCGGCTCGGCGGTCAGCTTGGGCGAGACCGGCTTGTCCTTGGCGCCCTTGATCTCGACGCCCGAGACGATGTCGGCGGCGTCGGCCTCGGCGGTGGACATCGGCGCCTCGTCGGCGGCCAGCGCCGTCCCAGCCAGGCCCAGGCCCGCGATCCCGGCCACGGCGGCGACCCCGAGAGCGCGCTTGGCGCGGGCGGTGACGCCCACCGGCTTGAACGAACGCATGTAGAACTGTCCCCAGACTTGAAGTCGTCGCCTGCGACAGCCCGTCGCGTGCGATTGCGAGGCGTTCTTAGTCGCACTGTTTCAAGCTTGCAATGAGAATCGTTCTCAAGATTCCTTTCCGTTGACTCCCGGGCCCCGCTGGGATCGAAGCGCCGCATGAAACTCAAGCCGGAAACTTTCGACGTCATTGTGATCGGCGCCGGCGCCGCCGGGATGATGTGTGCGATCGAGGCGGGAAAGCGTGGGCGGTCGGTGCTGGTTCTCGACCATGCCGCGACGCCTGGCGAAAAGATCCGCATCAGCGGCGGCGGCCGCTGCAACTTCACCAACCTCGAGGGCGACAAGGCCGACCGCTACCTGTCGTCCAACCCCCACTTCTGCAAGTCGGTGCTCAGTCGCTATCGGCCCCGCGACTTCATCGCCCTGGTCGAGCGCCACGGCATCGCCTGGCATGAGAAGACGCTTGGCCAGCTGTTCTGCGACGACTCGGCCAAGCAGATCATCGCCATGCTGCTGGCCGAGATGAAGGCGGCCGGCGTGGTCCTGCGGACGGGGACCGAGATTGACCGGGTCGAACAGACCGACAGCGGCTTCGAGGTCGCCGTCGGCGGCGGGCGGGTCGGCTGCGAGAGCCTGGTGGTGGCCTGCGGCGGCAAGTCGATCCCGAAGATGGGGGCGACCGGTTTCGGCTACGAGCTGGCCCGGCAGTTCGAGGTCGAGGTCACCGAGACCCGGCCGGCCCTGGTGCCGCTGACCTTCGCCGTGCATGTGCTGGACCAGCTCAAGCCGCTGGCCGGGGTGGCCATCCAGCAGGCGGTGGTCGGGGCCGGCAAGACCCGCTTTACCGAGGACCTGCTGTTCACCCACCGGGGCCTCAGCGGCCCGGCCGTGCTGCAGATCTCCAGCTACTGGCGCGAGGGCCAGGAGATCGTCGTCGACATGGCCCCCGGCCAGGACATCTTCGCCTTCCTGAAAGGCGCGCGGACCGAGCACCCCAGGAGCGCCCTGCACACGGTGCTGGCCTGGAAACTGCCCAAGAGCCTGGCGATCCTGGTCGCCGAGAGCCACGGCGCGCCCGGCAACATGGCCGACCAGTCCGACAAGGCGCTGCGGGCGGCGGCCGAGGCGGTCAACGCCTGGCGCATCAAGCCCGTCGGCTCGGAAGGCTATCGCACCGCCGAGGTCACCCTGGGCGGCGTCGATACCCGGGGCCTGGACCAGAAGACCATGGCCGCCCGCGGCGTGCCGGGCCTCTACTTCATCGGCGAGGTCGTCGACGTCACCGGCTGGCTGGGCGGCTATAACTTCCAGTGGGCCTGGGCGTCGGGGTTCGTCGCCGGGCAGGCGGTGTAGAACCCCTCCCTCCCCTTTATGGGGAGGGACAGCGGGGCGAAGCCCCGCAGGGTGGGGAACGCGGGTTCAAGCTGGGACGGTGAGGGGTCTTGGGGGTCTGGACGGTTGGCTCTGGGTGGGCTGCATCCGACTTCCCCACCCTGACGGCTTCGCCGTCTGTCCCTCCCCATAAAGGGGAGGGAGCGCGCGCTACCCCGCGATCTCCCGCGCGTCATAGGCGCCCTCGGGCTTCGGCCCCTTGCCGGCCAGCACTTCCAGCGTCTGACGGTAGCCCGGCCCGCCCGACAGGTCGAAGGTCGTGCCCACCCCAACCCCCACGCCCGAGCGATAGCCGCCCGTGCCGCCGCCGATGCCGATGGTCGTGCCGCCGCCGCGCGAGCCGGTGCGCTCGCCGAAGCGGTCGACCACCCGGAACCAGTCATAGCCGTCGCGGGCCACCACCTCGGCCGCCCGGCGCAGGGCGAAGTCGCTGACCTGTTCCGGCGGCGCGCCGGGGCCGCCCTGGAAGGTGACGCGGTAGCGGCCGGTCTCGATGCGGTAGTCGCTGAAGCCGACACCCCGGGCGTCGGCCTGGGGCCCGTAGGTGGTCGGGGTGGCGCAGGCTGTCACGCCCAGGGTCAGGGCGGCGAGGGCGCAGAGCATGGGGCGCATGGCGTTTCTCCTTGCCAGGAAAACCAGCTTCCACCGACCGAAGTTCCGCCTGCCGCATTGTCGCCCCGGCCCGGCGGGTCTAAGCGAACCCCCATCCAAGGGGAGCGCGCCATGACCTTCACCCTCGAAGCGATCGCCCACGTCCGCGGCGGCCGCGCCGAAGCCATCGACGATGACTGGGGCGGAAGCCGCGCCCGGCTGGTGCTGGCCGATCATCTGCCGGCCGAAGCCCTGGCCAGCCTCGGCGATTTCTCCCACGCCGAGATCATCTTCGTCTTCGACCAGGTGACGGACGACCAGATCGTCAGCGGGGCCCGCCACCCGCGCGGCCGCAAGGACTGGCCGCTGGTCGGCATCTTCGCCCAGCGCGGCAAGAACCGGCCCAATCGGCTGGGCGTCACTGTCTGTTCCATCGTCGCTGTCGAGGGCCGCGAGGTCATTGTCGAGGGGCTGGACGCCATCGACGGCACCCCGGTGCTGGACATCAAGCCGGTGCTGACCGGCTTCCTGCCGCGCGGCGAGGTGCGCGAGCCGGCCTGGGCCCGCGAGATCATGGAGGCCTACTGGTGAGACGGCCGCTGGCGGGCGTCCGCGTCCTGACCCTGGAGCATTTCGGGGCCGGACCCTACGCCACCCTGCTGATGGCCGAGCTGGGGGCCGAGGTGATCAAGGTCGAGGCCCCCGGCCTCGGCGGCGACGCCTCGCGGCCGACCGGGCCCTACCTGCTGGGCGAGCACGACAGCCAGTATTTCCAGACCTTCTCGCGTCACAAGAAGAGCGTGGCGCTGGACCTGAAGACCCAGCGCCCCGACTTCGAGCGGCTGGTGAAGGGCGCCGAGGTGGTGGTCAACAACCTGCGCGGCGACCAGCCGGCCAAGCTCGGGATCACCTATGAGGCGCTCAAAGGCGTGAACCCGGCCATCGTCTGCGGCAGCCTGTCGGCCTATGGCCGGAACAACAGCCGCGAGGCCTGGCCCGGCTACGACTATCCGATGCAGGCCGAATGCGGGCTGATGAGCCTGACCGGCGAGCCCGATGGGCCGCCCTCGCGTATGGGCGTCTCGATCATCGACTTCATGTCCGGCTCGACCTTCGCCTTCGCCGTGGTCAGCGCGTTGCTGTCGGCGCGAACCACCGGCGTGGGCTGCGACGTCGACGTCAGCCTGTTCGACGTGGCCCTGCACCAGCTGAGCTATCCCGCCATCTGGGCGATGAACGAGGGCCATCCGGCCACCCGCCTGCCGGCCGGGGCGCATCCGTCGCTGGCCCCGGTCCAGCGGGTGAAGACGGCCGATGGCTACGGCCAGCTGATGTGCATGACCGAGAAGTTCTGGCGGGAGCTGTGCGACCTGGCGGAACGGCCGGACCTGGCGGCTGATGCGAGGTTCGCCGACCTTGCCGCGCGGCGCGCCAACCTGGCGGCCTTGACGCAGGCCATCGACGGGTTGTTCGAGACGCGCACCAATGCGGAATGGACGGCGTTGCTGGCCGGCCGCGTGCCGTTCGGGCCGGTCAACGACGTCTTCCAGGCGCTGGACAACCCCTTCGTCGCCGAGGTGGGAATGCGCGACGTCATCGAGCACCCGGACCGGCCGCAGGGCCTGCATATGCTCGCGGCGCCGATCCTGATCGACGGGGAGCGGATGCCGGCGGTGCGCTCGCCGAAGCTCGGCGAGCATACGGATGAAGTCCTGGGTGAAGGCTAGCGGCAACGGAAACTCTCCACCCGCGATAGCGGGCGGAGGACAGGTTTCGAGCCTCAAGCGAGAAACCAGGAGGCGGGCCCCGCCGGCGGTGGGGAGGTTCCTCCTGAAACGGACTTGCCCCCCTCCTGCTCTGTCGCTCACGCTCCAGAGCGGTCCTCCCCCCGCAAGCGGGGAGAGAGTTTGACATCGCGCGCCGCCGGTTGCCTCCAAGGCCCACAGGCGTAACCTCCCCCCATGTCCCTGCTTCCCCCCGTGATGGAGGTCCGGTCCGGGCGCCAATGGCGCCGCGCCGGGACCGACCAGGCCATCGAGCGTCCCCTGGCCGACGAGGCCCCGATCGGCATCCTCTATGACGGCCGGCCGCATGCGGTGCTGATGGCCACCCCCGCCGATATCGAGGACCTGGCCGTCGGCTTCACCCTGTCCGAACGCATCGCCGACATCGACCAGATCGGCGATGTCACCGTGGAGGTCGTCGCCGAGGGGGTGCAGGTCGATGTGCGGCTGACGGCCGGCGGCCGGGCCGGACGGGCCAGGGCGCGGGCCCGGACGATGGAGGGGCGGTCGTCCTGCGGCCTGTGCGGGGTGCAGCGGCTGGCCGCCGCCGTGCGGCCGCTGGCGGCGCTGGCCGACGGGCCGACCATCCCCAGCAACGCCATCGCCAGGGCCTTCGAGGCGCTGGAGCGCGAGCAGGCGCTGGGAAATCTGACCCGCGCCGCCCACGCCGCCGCCCTGGCCGACGCCGACGGGACCCTGCGGCTGGTCCGCGAGGACGTCGGCCGCCACAACGCCCTCGACAAGCTGATCGGCGCCGCCGCCAGGGCCAGGATCACCGCCCCGCTCTGCCTGCTGACCAGCCGCTGCAGCTACGAGATGGTCGACAAGGCCGCCGTCGCCGGTTTCCCCATCCTGGCCGCCATCTCGGCCCCGACAGCCCTGGCCCTGCGCAAGGCCGAGGAGTCCAACCTGACCCTGATCGCCCTGGCCCGAGCCGACGGCTTCACCGTCTTCACCGGGGCTGAGCGGATCAAATGACCAAAGGCGTCAAGCCCTACACCCCGCCGGCCGGCGGCTGGGGGTCGCTGAAGGCCGTGGCCGGCGTGCTGGCCGACCAGGACACGGTGGCCAAGGGCGGCCAGGCGCTGCTCGACGCCAACCAGCCGGACGGCTTCGACTGCCCCGGCTGCGCCTGGCCGGACCCCAAACACACCTCCTCCTTCGAATTCTGCGAGAACGGGGCCAAGGCCGTCGCCTGGGAGACCACGGCCCACCGGGCCACGCCCGAGGCGGTCGGCGCCCACACGATCGCGCAGCTCTGGCAATGGTCGGACCACGACCTGGAGAACCTCGGCCGGCTGACCGAACCGCTGCGCTACGACCCAGCCAGCGATCGCTTCCAGCGGGCCAGCTGGGAGGAGGCGATGACCGCCATCGGCGCCGCCATGCGCGCCCTGCCCGATCCCAACCAGGCTGAATTCTACGCCTCCGGCCGCGCCTCCAATGAGGCAGCCTTCCTGTTCCAGACCTTCGGCCGGCGCTTTGGCACCAACAACTTCCCCGACTGCTCCAACATGTGCCACGAGCCGACCAGCGTCGGCCTGGCCGAGCAGCTGGGCCTGGGCAAGGGCTCGGTCAGCCTGGAGGACTTCGACCACGCCGACGCCATCTTCAGCTTCGGCCACAACCCCGGCACCAACCATCCGCGGATGATGTCGACCCTGCGGGACGCCGCCCGCCGGGGCGCCGCCATCGTCGTCTTCAACCCGATGCGGGAGCGGGCGCTGGAGAAGTTCGCCAGTCCGCAGGACCCGGTCGAGATGCTGACCCTGACCGGCACCGACATCGCCAGCCGCTACTTCCAGCCGAAGGTGAACGGCGACGTCGCCGTGCTGACCGGGCTGATGAAGCTGCTGATCGAGCGGGACGCCCTGGACCACGATTTCATCGCCCGGCACACCACCGGCTTTACGACCCTGGCCGCCCAGGTCGCCGCCGCCGACTGGGGCTGGATCGAGGCCCGCTCGGGCCTGACCCGGGCCGAGCTGGAGGACGCCGCCGACATCTATGCGCGGTCCAAGGCCATCATCCTCTGCTACGGCATGGGTATGACGCAGCATCGCTCGGCCTCCAGCCTGGTGCAGCAGCTGGCCAACCTGTTGATGCTCGGCGGCCATATCGGCCGGGCCGGGGCCGGCATCTGCCCCCTGCGCGGCCATTCCAACGTCCAGGGCGACCGCACGGTCGGCATCACGGAAAAGCCTTCGCCCGCCCTGCTGGCGGCCATGGAGCGGACCTTCGGCTTCAAGCAGCCGACCGCCCACGGCCACACCGTCTCCGAGGCCATCGAGGCCATGCGCGAGGGCACGGTGAAGGCGATGATCGCCCTGGGCGGCAACTTCGCCGTCGCCGCGCCCGACCCGGCCCTGACCTTCCCGGCCCTCAAGAGGCTCGACCTGACGGTCAACATCGCCACCAAGCTGAACCGCACCCACCTGTTGACCGGCAAGCAGGCCTGGGTGCTGCCGTGCCTGGGCCGCACCGAGATCGACGTCCAGGCCACGGGGCGCCAGTCGGTGACGGTCGAGGACAGCATGTCGATGGTCCACGCCAGCCGGGGCATGCGGCAGCCGGCCTCCGAGCATCTGCGGTCGGAGCCCTGGATCGTCGCCGAGCTGGCGCTGGCCACCTTCGGCGAGGACCGCCACGTCGACTGGCGCGGCCTGGCCGCCGACTACGACCGAGTGCGCGAGCTGATCGAGCAGGTGTTTCCCGAGCTGTTCGGGGATTACAACGCCCGTATCCGCACGCCGGGCGGTTTCCGCCTGCCGGTGCCGACAGCGGAACGGGTCTGGGCCACGGCCAGCGGCAAGGCCGCCTTCCTGCCCTATGCCTCGGACGATGCGGCGGTCGACGACCCGACGCGCGGCGATCCGGAGGTGCTGATCCTCACCACCCTGCGCAGCCACGACCAGTACAACACCACCATCTACGGGATGAACGACCGCTATCGGGGCGTGAAGGGCCGGCGCGACGTGGTCTTCGCCCATGCCGACGACCTGGCGGCGCGGGGCCTGGCCGACGGCGATCGCATCGACCTGGCCTGCGCCTTCGACGGCGGGGTGGAGCGGGTGCTGCGTGGCTTCACGGCGGTGGCCCGGGACCTGCCGAGGGGGTGCCTGGCGGCCTATTATCCGGAGGCCAATCCGTTGCTGGCTTTGTCGGAGCGCGATCGGAGGAGCGGGACGCCAGCGTATAAGTCGATGCCGGTGCGGATGACCAAGGCGGTCTGACTGCTCACGACGTCTGACGACCCATCCGGCGTCGGAACCCCGCCCAAGACCGCATCAGCCGCCGTGAGTGTCCCTTCTCCCACAAGGGGAGAAGGGAAGCCCAGAGGCGAACCGTTACGGCTGGGGCAGCTTCGCCAGCTCTTCCGCCGAAATCCCGCAGCCCTTCAGCACCAGATCCCCAACCTTGACCTCCGCCGCATACGGATAGACTCGGTCGCTCATGCCGTCGGAGCAGGTTCCCGCCGACAGGGTGGCCACCACGCTCGTGGTTCCGGCCTGGGCGGTCCAGATGGCCTTGCCGGAAGTGGCGGCCAGGCCGGCGTTGGTGGCGGTCACCGCCGGCTCGGGGTCGGGACGGGTCAGCACCAGGGTCGTGCCCTTCACGTCGAGCCGCCAGAAGGGCTCGGTGCCGATCAGGGCGAAGTCGCCGCGGAAGGGGGCGGCCGGGTCGACCGACGTGGTCACCTGCGGCTCGCCCGGCGCCTGGGCGGCGGCCGGCGGGGCGTCGGCGGGCGGGGCGGCCTCACCGCCGCCGGGGGCCTCGGGCGAGCAGGCGGCGAGGGCGATGATGCCAGCGGTCAGGACGGCGAAGGCGATCGGACGCATGTGTTTCCCCTGTTCGGGCTTTGCGCCCGCGCGACGCAGGTTAGACTCATAAGCCGATGAGTCGAAATGGCCCGCTCCGCTTCCTTGAATTCTTCGCCGGCGGCGGCATGGCCCGGCTGGGTCTCGGCGCGGGCTGGGCCTGTGGTTTCGCCAACGACTTCGATCCGGTGAAGGCCGGCGCCTACCGCGCCAACTTCGCCGACGCCGAGCTGCACTTCCACGAAGGCGACGTCTGGCAGGTGCAGCCCGGCGCCCTGCCCGGCCAGGCCGACCTGGCCTGGGCCTCCTCGCCCTGCCAGGACTTCAGCCTGGCCGGCGGCCGCGCCGGCCTGAAGGGCGGCCGCTCGGGCGCCTTCTTCGGCTTCTGGCGGCTGGTCCAGGCCCTGGCCGCCGAGGGCCGCGCGCCCCGCACTGTGGTGGTCGAGAATGTCGTCGGCCTGCTGACCTCGCACGGCGGGGCCGACTTCACCGCCCTCTGCGCGGCGCTGGCCGGCGAGGGCTACCGTTTCGGGGCCCTGGAGATCGACGCCGCCGCCTTCCTGCCGCAGTCGCGGCCAAGGGTCTTCGTCATCGCCACCCGCGATCCGGTTCCGGCCGAACTGACCGGCGGCGAAGCCTTCCGCAGCCCGGCCGTGCTGGCCGCCCGCGACCGCCTGCCGGCCGAGCTGCGCCAACACTGGATCGACTGGCGGCTGCCTTCCCCGCCGGCCCGCAACACCAGCCTGGCCGATCTCCTTGAACCGGACGACGACGTCGCCTGGCGCAGCGAGGCCCAGACCGCCGTCCTGCTGGCCCAGATGTCGCCGCTGCACCGCCAGCGCCTCGACGCCGCCGCCCACGCCCAAGCCCGTTCAGGGGGCCGGGTGGTCGCCGCTGTCTTCCGCCGCACCCGGGCCGGCGTGCCCAAGGCCGAGATCCGGCTGGACGGCGCCGCCGGCTGTCTGCGCACGCCGCGCGGCGGCTCCTCGCGCCAGATGATCCTGGTCGCCGAGGGCGGAACGGTCCGCTCCCGCCTGCTCACCGGCCGTGAAGGCGCCCGCCTGATGGGCCTGCCCGACGACTACCAGCTGCCGAAATCACAAACAGGCAGCCTGCATGTTATTGGCGACGGGGTCTGCGTCCCCGTCGTGCGCTGGCTGGCCGGGGGCCTGCTGGAGCCGCTGCTGCTGGGGGCCGGCCGCGCCGCCGCCTGAAGGCGTCCGCAGACGATCTCATGTGGCGGAACAGCGCGCGGCTCCCTAGACTTGCGCCACAACCCCACGCGAGACCGCCTCGGAAGCCGCCATGACCCATAACTTCGACACCGCCCGCTACAGCCGCGCCGGGCGTGGCAAGATGTTCCCCTCGGTGCTGGACCTGATCGGCGACACCCCGATCGTCGGCCTGCCCCGGCTGTCGGCCGAGCTCAAGCCCCGGGCCGAGGTGGTCGCCAAGCTGGAGTTCTTCAACCCGCTGTCGTCGGTCAAGGACCGCATCGGCGTGTCGATGATCGAGCAGCTCGAGGCCGACGGCAAGCTGACCCCCGGGGCCACCATCGTCGAGCCGACCAGCGGCAACACCGGCATCGCCCTGGCCTTCGTCGCCGCCGCCAAGGGCTACAAGCTGATCCTGGTCATGCCCGAGAGCATGTCGATCGAGCGCCGCAAGATGCTGCTGCTGCTCGGCGCCAAGCTGGAGCTGACCCCGGCCGAGCGCGGCATGCGCGGCGCCGTCGCCCGGGCCACCGAGATTCTCGAGGAAATCCCCGGCTCGGTGATGCCCCAGCAGTTCGAGAACGCCGCCAACCCCTACATCCACCGCATCTCGACCGCCGAGGAGATCTGGAACGACACGGCCGGCCGCGTCGACGCCGTGGTCAGCGGCGTCGGCACCGGCGGCACCATCACCGGCGTCGGCCAGGTGCTGAAGGCCCGCAAGCCGTCGCTGCGCATGGTCGCGGTCGAGCCGGAGAACAGCGCCGTGCTGTCGGGCGGCCAGCCGGGCCCGCACAAGATCCAGGGCATCGGGGCCGGCTTCGTGCCGGTCAACGTCGACCGCGGCGTCATCGACGACATCGTCCAGGTCAGCAACGACGATTCCTTCGCCATGGCCCGCAAGGCCGCCGCCGTCGAGGGCCTGCCGGTCGGCATCTCCTCGGGCGCGGCCCTGGTCGCCGCCTTCGAACTGGCCAGCCGGCCGGAATACGAAGGCAAGCTGATCGTCACCATCATCCCCAGCTTCGCCGAGCGGTATCTGTCGACGGCGCTGTTCGAGGGGCTGTGATGCCTCGGGCCTCGCGGGTTCTCCTCGTCGCCCTGGTGCTGACCGCGCTGTCGGCGACCACGGCCCTGGCCTGCAGCTGCCTGCGCTACCGCAGCGCCGCCGAGCAGTTCGCCAAGGCCGAGGTGATCTTCGTCGGCCGGGCCGACGGGCGGGAAATCCTGCACCGCGACGGCGGGACGCCGACGGCGACGACCCGGTTCCTGGTCAGCAGGACGCTGAAGGGCGAGCGGCAGCGGGTGCGCAGGATCGTCCACGGCGAGGAGACCGGCGGGATGTGCGGCATCCGCTTCCAGCGCGGCCGGACCTACCTCGTCATCGCCTATCGCAGCGAAGGCCGGTGGCGCACCAACAGCTGCTCGGCCCCGCAGTTCCCGCGCGCCGAGTTCGAACGGCTCGCCGCCCGCCGGAGCCGGTGACCGACGTCTACAGTCCGGAGAAGCGCTCCGCCGTCATGCGGCGGGTCAAGGGGCGCGACACGACGCCGGAGCTGAAGGTGCGCCGGCTGCTGACATCGCTGGGGGTCCGCTACCGGCTGCATCGCAAGGACCTGCCCGGCAAGCCGGACATCGTCATGGCCGGGCGGCGGCTGGCGATCTTCGTGCATGGCTGCTTCTGGCATGGGCACGACTGCGCGCGGGGGGCGCGGGTGCCCAAGGCCAATCGCGACTACTGGCTGGGCAAGGTGGGTCGCAACCGGGCCCGGGACGTCGTGAACCGGGCAGCGCTGGAGGCGGCGGGCTGGCGGGTCGAGACGATCTGGGAGTGCGAGATGAAGGATGAGGCGACGCTCAAGGAGCGGTTGGAACAGCTGCTCGCCTAACCCTCCCAAGCTGTCATCCTCCGACGCCCGCAGGGCGATCGGGGGACCCAAGGCGGCCCTCGAAAGACTCTCAGGCCGCTTTCACGCGGACAGATGGGTCCCCCGGTCCGCTTCGCGGCCGGAGGATGACAGCGCCTTGCTTGTTGGAGGTGGCTAGGCCGCCACCGCCGCCGACCGCTGAGCCCCCGACAGGGCCACTTCCAGCGCCGCGTACAGCTGGGCCGGTTCGATCGGCTTGGCGACGTGGCCGGTCATGCCGGCGGCGAGGCAGGCTTCCCAGTCGCGGGCCGTGGCCGAGGCGGTGATGGCGATGACCGGCACGTTCTGGTTGGGGCCCTTCATGGCCCGCAGCTGGCGGGTGGCTTCGCGGCCGTCCATGTCGGGCATGTAGACGTCCATCAGCACCACGTCGAAGGTCTCGATGGCCAGCCGTTCGAGAGCCTCCTCGGCCGAAGCGGAAGTCTCCGGGACGATGCCCAGCGGGGCCAGCACCAGGCCGATGGCCTGGCGGTTGACGGCGTGGTCGTCGACGACCAGCACCCGGGCCTCGACGGCCTGAGGCGCCTGGACGGCGGCCGGGGCCTCGGTGGCGGGCAGGGTCAGGGACAGGGTGAAGACGGCCCCTTCGCCGGGCGCGCTGACGACGGTGATGTCTCCGCCCATCAGCCGGGCCAGCTCGCGGCTGATCATCAGGCCAAGACCGGTGCCGCCGTGGGTGCGGGCGGTCTGCACGCCCAGCTGCTCGAACGGCATGAACAGGCGGTCCAGCTGCTGCGGCGTCATGCCGGGGCCGGTGTCGTCGACGGCGATGGTGACGGCATAGGCGCCGTCATCCATGGCCTTGCCGGTCAGCTGCAGGGTGACGCAGCCTTCCTTGGTGAACTTCAGGGCGTTGGACAGCAGGTTGTTGACCACCTGCCGCATGCGGGTCGGGTCGCCGCTGACCCAGCCGGGCAGATGGCGGGCGCCGAGGATGCGCATGCGCAGGCCCTTGGCGCGGGCCTGCGGCCGCCAGGACCGGACGGCGTCGAGCACGGCCGTGCGCAGGTCGAAATCGACGGCCTCGACGCTCATCCGGCCGGCTTCCAGCTTGGAGAGATCGAGCATGTCGTCGAGCAGGGTGGTCATCATCCGCCCGGCCTCGCCGATCAGCCGGCCCTGCGGATGACCCGCCCGCTCGGTCTCGGCGGCGCCGGCCAGGATGGCGCTGATCGGAGTGCGCAGCTCGTGGCTGATCATCGCCACATAGGCGCTCTTGGCCTGGGTGGCGGCCTCGGCCTCGGTCCGGCGCAGCTCGGCCTCGGCGCGGGCGTCGTCGGAGATCTTGCGGGCCTCCTCGGTGGTCAGCCAGGCGCCGATGATGTTGAGGATGACCAGGCCGACGGCGATCATCATGGTCGAGACCAGCGGCCCCGGGGCGGTGTCGATGTCGAGCAGCGGCAGGACCAGCAGGTAGAGGCCGTAGGGCAGGCAGCCGGCCGCGAAGGCGATGCGGCTGCCGCGGCAGATGGCGATCAGGTTGGTCATGGCGGTGGCGACGACGATCATCGCCAGGGCCGGGCCGTATCGGTCGATGCCCTGCCACAGCACCGGCGCCAGGGACCCGAAGGCGATGGACGAGGGCAGGAAGGTGATCAGGGCGGCGCGGGCCGCCTGGAAGGGGGTGTCGATGCGGTGCTTGAGCAGCTGCACGCCGGTGAAGTGGTCGAAGCCCTGCGCGGCCGTGTAGAGGGCGGCCCAGGCCCAGGCCCAGGTCCAGCCGAAGGTCAGATGCAGGCCCGCGGCGACGCCGACAGCCGTCATCAGCCGGATCGGCATGTGCTTTCGCCGGGCGGCGATCACACCCGCCAGCCCGAAACGATCAGCCCCAGGCTCGTTGGCGGCCGTGGCTGAGATGGCTTCTTCCCCTGACATAGGGGAACAGTGGGGCGCAGGGTCCTAAGACTCAGTGAAAGAACACGGGTCTATGTTTTGGTTAATGACCCGTGTTGAGAAGTCCTGGCCGGTCAGGGCTTTTCGACCACGATCTCGGTCTTCACCGAGTTGGCGATGTAGCAGACCTCATGGGCCTCGTGGTGGAGGTGGTCGAGCTCTTCGGCGGTCGGCTGGCGGCCGTCGAAGGCGATGGCGGGCCGCAGGGCGACCCGGGTGACCGCGATCCGGCCCTCGGCGTTCTTGCGCATCACCCCTTCGGCCTCGTCGCGGTAGCTGAGTACCGAAAACCCGGCCTTGGAGGCGACCCACAGGAAGCTCAGCATGTGGCAGTTGGAGATGGCGGCGACCAGCATCTCCTCGGGGTCGACGGCGTCGGCGGCCGACCAGGGCGCGGGCACCACATGCGGCGAGGCCGAGGCCGGCACGGTGATGCCGGCGTCGAACGCGACGGTGTGGCGGCGGCTGTATTTGCCGGCGATGAAGTCCTCGCCCGGCTGCAAAGCCCAGTCGATGGTGGCGGTATAGCTGGCCATGCTCAGGCCTCCAGCGGGAAGGTGGCGGCCTCGAGCCGGTTGCCGTCGAGGTCCTTGATGAAGGCGGCATAGTAGCCGGTCATCGCCGCCTGGCGAGGGCCGGGCGGGCCGTCATCGGTCCCGCCATGGTCGAGGGCGGCCTGGTGGAAGGCCTGCACGCTGGCCTGGTCGCGGGCCCGCAGGCAGATGTGCAGGCCGGTGTCGCCGGGCTCCGGGCTGCGGTTTGGCCGATGGTTCAGCCAGACCTCGGGATAGCGCTTGCCGAACCCGACCGTGGCCTCGCGCTCGACGAGGCGGCGGTAGCCGAGGGGGCTGAGGACGGCTTCGTAGAAGGCGGCGGAAGCCTGGAGATCGCGGACTGACAATGAGAGATGATCAATCACCGGCCTAACCCCACTTCCGACCTTCCCGACGAAAGTCGGGATCCAGTGTCCACGGACCCAAGAGAGTCATAAGAACGAGCACAGCCTTTGTCCGACAGCGGCCCCTGGATCCCGACTTTCGTCGGGACGATCGGGCGGATTGGAGGGTTACAGCGTCCGGGCGATCAGCACCTTCATGATCTCGTTCGTGCCGCCGTAGATGCGCTGCACCCGGCTGTCGCGGTACATGCGGGCGATCGGGTATTCGGCCATGTAGCCGAAGCCGCCGAACAGCTGCAGGCAGCGGTCGATGATCGAGTTCTCCAGGTCGGTGACCCAGTATTTGGCCATCGAGGCGGTCGCCGCGTCGAGCTTGCCCTTCAGGTGTTTTTCGATGCAGTCGTTGACGAAGACCCGGGCGACGGTCGCCTCGGTCTTGCATTCGGCCAGCACGAATTGGGTGTTCTGGAAGTCGATGATCGCCTTGCCGAAGGCCTTGCGGTCCTTGACGTAGCCGATGGTCAGCTCCAGCGCCCGCTCGATCGCAGCCATGCCCTGGACGGCGATGCCCAGCCGCTCCTGCGGCAGCTGGCCCATCAGCTGGAAGAAGCCCTGGCCCTCGTCGCCGCCGAGCAGGTTCACGGTCGGCACGCGGACGTCGTTGAAGAACAGTTCGGAGGTGTCGGCCGCCTCCTGGCCCAGTTTGTCGAGGTTGCGGCCACGCTCGAAGCCCTCGGCCCCGTCGGTCTCGACGACCAGCAGGCTGGTGCCGCGGGCGCCCTGGCTCGGGTCGGTCTTGGCCACCACGATGACCAGGTTGGCGGTCTGGCCGTTGGTGATGAAGGTCTTGGAGCCATTGATGACGTACTGGTTGCCGTCGAGGCGCGCCGTCGTCTTGATCCCCTGCAGGTCCGAGCCCGCGCCGGGCTCGGTCATGGCGATGGCGGTGACCAGCTCGCCATTGGCCATGCGCGGCAGCCAGCGGCGCTTCTGCTCTTCGGTGCCGTAGTGGAGGATGTAGGGCGCGACGATGGCGTTGTGCAGGCTGATGCCGAAACCGTCGACGCCCTGCAGGCCGATCTGCTCCATCAGCACGACTTCATGCCGGTAGTCGCCGCCCATGCCGCCGTATTCCTCGGGCATGGAGAGGCAGGCCAGGCCCGCCTCCGCCGCTTCGGTCCAGAAGGCCCGCTCGACGACGCCGTCCTCGCGCCATTTGGCGACGCGGGATTCCGGAGCCCTGTCCTGGAAGAAGCGGCGCACCGAGTCCTCGAAGATGACGAGGTCCTCCTCGGCCAGGGAGGGGGTGCGCTCGACTTGCAGGGCGGCAGGCATGGATCAGAAGGCCTCGGCTGGCAGTTGCATCAGGGTGGCGGAACCGGTCTTCAGCTTGGCCAGGTGGGCGGTCCCTTCCGGGATGATCCGTTCCACGAAGTAGCGGCCGACAACCAGCTTGTTCGTATAGAAAGGATCAGCCTCTCCCTTGGTCAGGCAAGCCTTGGCGATCTGGGCCCACATGAAGGCCAGACCCGTGATGCCGAACAGGTGCATGTAGTCGGTCGAGGCGGCGCCGGCGTTGTCCGGATTGGCCAGGCCGTTCTGCATCAGCCACATGGTAGCTTCCTGCAGCTGGGCCTTCACGGTGGCCAGGCCGTCGAGGTAGGGCTTCATGCCCGCGTCGCCGCTGTTTGCCTCGATGTAGGCGTCGATCTCGGCGAAGAAGCTCATCACGGCGCGGCCGCCGTTGGCCGCCAGCTTGCGGCCGACCAGGTCGAGCGCCTGGACGCCGTTGGTGCCCTCGTAGATCAGGGCGATGCGGCAGTCGCGCAGGTACTGGCTGGCCGGGAAGTGCTCGGTGAAGCCCGACCCACCGAACACCTGCATGGAATCGACGCAGACCTTGAAGCCCTTGTCGGTCAGGTAGCCTTTGAGGACCGGCGTCAGCAGGCCCATGTAGTCATTGCCCTTCTGGCGCACGGCCTCGTCCGGGTGGCCGTGGCTCAGGTCGCCCTGCAGCGCGGTCCAGAACAGGAAGGCGCGGCCGGCCTCGATGATGGCCTTGGAGTCCAGCAGCATGCGGCGGACGTCGGGGTGGACGAGGATCGGGTCGGCCGGGCCGTCGGGGTTCTTCGGGCCGGTCAGGGAGCGGCCCTGCAGGCGGTCCTTGGCGAACTCGGCGGCGGCCTGGTAGGCGGCCTCGGCCTGGGCCAGGCCCTGCATGCCGACGCCCAGCCGGGCCTCGTTCATCATCACGAACATGATGCGCAGGCCGGCGTTCTCCTCGCCGATCAGGAAGCCCTTGGCGTCGTCATAGGCCATGACGCAGGTGGCGTTGCCGTGGATGCCCATCTTCTCTTCGAGGCCGGCGCATTTGACGCCCTCCTGGCGCTCGCCGACGCCGCCCTCGGCGTTGGGCAGATACTTGGGCACGATGAACAGGCTGATGCCCTTCACCCCGGCCGGCGCCCCCTCGATGCGGGCCAGCACCAGGTGGATGATGTTGTCGGCCATGTCGTGCTCGCCGGCCGAGATCCAGATCTTCTGGCCGGTGATGCGGTAGCTGCCGTCCGCTTGCGGCACGGCCTTGGTGCGCAGCAGGCCCAGGTCCGTGCCGCAATGGGGCTCGGTCAGGTTCATGGTGCCGGTCCATTCGCCGGTGACCATCTTGGGCAGGTAGAGGTCCTTCTGCTCGTCGGTGCCGCCGGTGTGGATGGCCGAGTAGGCGCCGTGGGCCAGGCCCGGATACATCGAGAAGGCCATGTTGGCGCTCGACGACATCTCGCTGAAGCTCAGGTTGACCACGTGCGGCAGCCCCTGGCCGCCATAGGCCGGGTCGGAGCCCAGGCCCGTCCAGCCGCCTTCGCACAGCTGCTTGTAGGCTTCCTTGAAGCCGGTCGGGGTGGTGACCGTGTTGTCCTGGCGCCAGGTGCAGCCCTGCTTGTCGCCGACGCTGTTGAGCGGCGCCAGCACCTCGCCGGTGAACTTGCCGGCCTCCTCGATGATGGCCTTGACCACGTCCAGCGAGGCGTCGGCGAAGGCCGGTAGCTCGGCGTACTGGTCGATCTTCAGCACGTCCTCAAGCAGGAAGACGTGGTCGCGCACCGGCGGTTGGTAGGCCATGGTTGGTCCGTGGAGCTAAGGGGTGGAGCTGAAACGCAAAGCGGGGACCGGCGCGAACCGGTCCCCTGAACTGTAAAGCTTGAAAGGGCCTACTTGCCCATCGCCATCTCGGCGTGGCCGTCGAGCCGGGCGCGCAGCACCTGGTCGTAGTCGGCGGCCTTGGGCAGCAGGTCGGGGCGTTTTTCGGCGAGGTGCTTCTCGAGCCGCTCGCAGGCGGCGTGCAGCTCGGCGATGGCCCCGTCGATGTCCTCGCGCTGGCGCTCCAGCACGACGATCTTCTCGCGGAATTTCTTCAGGGAATGGGCGTTCTGGTGCATCGCCTCGTCGCCCTCGTCGTACAGCTCGAGGATCTCGCGGATCTCCTGCAGGGAGAGGCCGACGCGCTTGCCGCGCAGGATGAGGATCAGCCGGGCCCGGTCCTTGTAGCTGTAGACCCGGTTCATGCCGTCGCGGGCGGGGGTCAGCAGGCCCTTGTCCTCATAGAAGCGCAGGGCGCGGGGGGTGGCTTTGAATTCGGTGCAGAGCTGGCGGATGGTGAAGGTCCGCTCGGGACGGCGTAGTTCCATGACCATGGTGACTTCTCCCTGACGTAGCGTTCTTGCCCTTATGGAAGCAGGTTATGTCCCGCTTACGTCAACGTCAATGGAAAGTTCCTCCCCCATCGGGGGAGGGGGACCGCGACCGAAGGTCGGGGTAGAGGGGGTTCCCACCGTCTGTGGGTCAAATCTTCCAAGCGGCCCCAACGCCTGCTGAGGACCCCCTCAGTCAGCCGCTGCGCGGCTGACAGCTCCCCCGAGGGGGGAGCAACAATGAGAAAGGGGCCGGTTTCCATCGAAACCGGCCCTTCCCGTCAGGAGTTTGCCCCTCCAAGTCTTACCAGTTGGCGTTCTGGTAGCCGGTCGGGCGGACGTAGGCGGCGCTCACGTAGCCGACGCCGACGCCATTGCGGCTGACCAGGACCCACTCACCGCGCTTGGCGTAGGCCATGGCGGTGAAGGTCTCGCCGCGGGCCAGCTTGCCGACCTTGCCGGCGCCGGTGGACGGACCCGACCGCAGGTTGACGGTCGAGCTGGCGATAAACCGGCCGCCGGCCTTCTGGAAGTTGGCGGGCTGGACGTAGTTGGCGATCCGGTAGCCGTTCGAGACGTAGCTGCCGCTGTTCTGGGCCTGGTTCTTCTGGGCCTGGCAGCCGATGGCGCTGCCGGCGGCGGCGCCCAGGCCGGCCCCGACCAGGGTCCCGGCCGTCTGTTCGTTCTTGGCCACCTTGTTGCCGATCAGCCCACCCAGGATGGCGCCGATGATGGCCCCGCCCTCCTGCTTCTTGCCGGGGGCCGAGCAGCCGATGACGCCATTGGGCTGGGCCGAGGCGGCGACCGGAACGGCGGCGACGCCCATGGCGGCCACGAGGGTCAGGGCCAGGCCGGTCCGGCCGGCGACTTGGGCGATCTTGCTGTGCGCTTGCATGGTCGTGTCTCCTCGGAAAAGCGCGGACCCGGGAACGTCCCGGGTCGTTGAGGAGGGTTATGACCAGCCTGACCTGAACGGGTTTGGAAGCGGCCGTTGTCTTCCGTTCAGGATCATCCGGCCTTGAGGCCGGCCTTGGCGGCGGCCGAATTCATCTCGGTGACACAGAGCGCCATGCCTTGCTGCAGAGTCCCACCGTTCACGACATCCTGGCCGCTGCTGTGGAAGACCTGCTGGAAACGGACCAAGGCCGGATCGCTCTGATAGGTTTCCGCCTGCTTGGTGATTTCGGGCCGCAGGCTATCGGCCTTTTCGGGCGGTATTTCGCCGGACATGACCTTGCCAAGGTGGATGAACATCTCGCTGGTTTCCGGCGCCTCGAAGAAGGCGGCGACTTTCAGCAGCTCCGCCTCGGTAAAGTCCGACGCTTCGATCGCAGCGATCAGGGCCTCCCTGATCTTGGGCCCATCAAGAATCTCGGTTGTGCAGGCGCCAACCCGGTCGGCGATCGGCTTGATTTGGGCCTCCTTGCCGGGATTGAGCGTAAGAAGCTGGGTCCGCGCGCCACTGGCGATCATCCCGCCGATCGGCAGGAGCCGGGAGACGGACGGCATGGCCTTCCGCAGGCGCTCCAGGGCGACGCCCCGGTCGGGGCCGGCCGCAAGAGCCAGGCCGGAGGAGGCGAGGACGCCGCACAGGGCGCCGCACAGGGTGATGGCGACAGAACGCTGGAACACAGGACGCATCGGACAGGACTCTATGGAAACTGGCCGACGGTCGGCCCCCTGGCGCCTTGTGGCCGAAGGCGGATGTTAGCGCAACCATTCAAAGGCCGCGACGCATCTCGTCCCAGGCGTTCGACAGACCGGCCCGATGCGCCGGACTGGCCACCCCGATCAGCGCCTGGGCCCGCTCGTCCAGGGTCCGGCCCCGCAGGTCGGCGACGCCGTGTTCGGTGATCACCAGGCCGATGTCAGCGCGGGGCACGCTGACCACGCCCGGCGACAGGCGCGGCACGATGCGGCTGATGCTGTCGCCTTTGGCCGAGGCCGGCAGGGCGAGGATGGGAAGGCCGCCCTCCGAAAGCCGCGCGCCCCTCAGAAAGTCGGTCAGGCCGCCGATGCCGCTGACCTGGCGGCCACCCTGGAACTCGGCGTTGGCCTGGCCGAACAGGTCGATCTCCAGCGCCGAATTGACCGCCACCAGCTTAGGAATGCCGGCCAGCACCGAGATGTGGTGGGTGTGGCTGGAGGGGGCGAAGCGGATGCGGGAGTCGCCGAGACGTTCGCGCAGCCGGGCCGTGCCGGCGGCCAGGCCGGTGACGACGCTGTCGACCACCTCTTCGTCCAGCAGCTCGACCAGCGGGTCGGTGACCATGCCCGAATGGATCTTCAGGCCCCGGCGGCCGCGAAGGCCTTTCAGCGCCGCGACGCCGGCCTTGCCGACCCCGAACTGCAGGCTGGCGCCATCCGGGGCGATTCCGGCGATGTGGCGGGAGATAACCTCGAAGGCCGGGTCGAGATCGCCGGCGTCGTAGTCGAGCGCCGGCCCGTCATCCTCGACGACCAGGTCGAAGGCGTCCAGCGGCCAGCGCGGGCCGTTCACGGCCGGCAGGTTCGGATTGATCAGGGCCAGCTTGAACACCTCGGGCCGGGCCATGACGGCGGGGGCGAGATCGCTGGCAACGCTCAAGGTCACCATGCCCTCGGCGTCCGGCGGACTGACCTGGAAGACGGCGGCGTCGAGCGGCGTCTGGCCCAGCCAGCCATAGGTCTGGAACCAGGTCAGCGGCCGCAGGGCGTAGCGGCCGGCCTCGAAGGCGGCGCGCCAGTCGGCGGAGACGAAGATGCCCTCCGAGGTCGCGCCTTCGCGCAAGGCCGACCAGTCGGTCCGGTTGATCCCCGGGATGGCCGCGCCGACGAAACACACCCTGTCGGGCCAGGCCTCCACCCGCTTGATCCGCTCCCGAAAACCGAGCGGTTCGCCCGGTCCGAAGGGCACGAACAGACGCGCGGCGGGCGCTTCACTCAAGCGCCGCGCGAGCTGTTCGATAGCCAGATCAATCGAGAGGCGAATCATGTCATCGTCCGTTCAGGAGACAGCTGCAACTTTACGGCTGTCCGCGAGTTCTGCGTACGAACCCGGTCCCCTTTTGGACAAGAGCCGTTACGTCATGCAAACGACCGCCCAACAGCCCTCGGGGCTCCTGAAACCCCTGCTGTGGATCGCCGGCGCCTTCTTCGCGACGGGCTTCCTGGGCTATCTGGCCATCGGGCTGAACACGCTTCCGGGTTAACCCGCGCCCGTTGAGCCGAACCCGCCGGCGCCGCGCGCTGTCTCTTCCAGGCTGTCCACCGCCGACCACGCCGCCTGCACGACCGGCGCGATGACCAGCTGGGCGATGCGGTCGCCACGGCGAATGACGAAGTCTTCCTCACCCAGATTGATCAGGATCACCTTCACCTCGCCCCGGTAATCGGCGTCGATGGTGCCTGGGCTGTTCAGGCAGGTGATCCCCGCCTTGGCCGCCAGCCCCGAGCGCGGCCGCACCTGGGCCTCGAAACCGGCCGGCACGGCGAAGCTGAGGCCCGTCGGGACCATGGCCCGGGCCATCGGAGCCAGGGTCAGGGGCGCGTCGTCGGCGACGGCGGCCCGCAGATCCATGCCGGCGGCGAGGGCGGTCTCATAGGCGGGCAGCGGCAGGCCCTGGGCGTGGGCCAGCTGAACAACAGGAATGGTCGGAGTCACGAAAGGTCCTTCTGGGCAGGTCTTGGGCTAGGCCAGGTCTTGAGCGATCTTTTGGGCGATCTTCATCGCCACCTCATCCTTGCCGGCCCGGTCCCAGCGCTCGACGCCGGCCTTGCTGACAATCATCACGGCGTTTTCCGTGCCGCCCATGACGCCCGGCTGGGTGACGTCGTTGGCGACGATCCAGTCGCAGCCCTTGCGGGTCAGCTTGGCCAGGGCGTGTTTCTCGACGTCGTTGGTCTCGGCCGCGAAGCCGACCACCACCTTGGGCCGCTGCGGCGTGTGGGCCGCCAGGGTCGCCAGGATGTCGGGGTTCTCGACCAGGGTGATGGCCGGCGGGCCGTCCTTACCCTTCTTCAGCTTGATGCCGAAGGCCTCGTCGGGCCGCCAGTCGGCGACGGCGGCGACGCAGACCGCCGCGTCGGCGGGCAGGGCCTGCTGGCAGGCGGCCAGCATCTCGCGGGCGCTCTCGATGTCGACGCGGGCGACGCCGGCCGGGGTCGGCTGGCTGACCGGCCCGGCGACCAGGGTCACCCGCGCGCCCAGCCGGGCCAGGGCCCCGGCGATGGCGAAACCCTGCCGGCCGCTGGAACGGTTGGTCAGCACCCGCACCGGGTCGAGGGCCTCGGCCGTCGGCCCGGCGGTGACCAGCACATGTTTGCCCTTCAGCGGCCCGCCCTCAAGCATCCCGAGGATGGCGTCGAAGATGGCGGCCGGCTCGGCCATGCGGCCGTAGCCATACTCGCCGCAGGCCATGGCTCCCTCATCGGGGCCGACGAACGAGACGCCATCGGCCTTCAGGGTCGCCAGATTGCGGCGGGTGGCGGCGTGCTCCCACATCCGCACATTCATGGCCGGAGCCATCAGCACCGGCTTGTCGGTGGCGAGAAGCGTGGTAGCGGCCAGGTCGCCGGCCAGGCCGTTGGCCGCCTTGGCCATCAGGTCGGCGGTGGCCGGGGCCACGACCACCAGGTCGGCCGAGCGGCTGAGTTCGATATGGCCCATCTCCGCCTCGTCGGTCAGGGAGAAGAGCTCGCTATAGACCTTGTCCTCGGCGAGGGCCGACAGCGACAGGGGGGTGACGAACTCGGCGCCCGCCTTGGTGAGGATCGGCCGCACGCCGACGCCCGCCTTGCGGAGGAGCCGGGTCAGCTCCAGCGTCTTGTAGGCGGCGATGCCGCCGCCGACGATCAGCAATACCCGCTTCTCGCTCAAGGTTCCGCGCTCCCGGTTCGCCAACAGGCTTGGGCTGCTTCCTAGCGGCTTTGCGCGGTTCGCCAAACAGGACTCGACAATGTTCACGTTTTGATCTTTGTTGCGAACAACGCTATCTCAAGGGGGAGACCCGACGTGCGCCACATCCTGACCGCCACGGCCGCCCTGGCCGCCGTTTTCGCCCTCGCCGCCTGCGACGGCGGCCCTGCCAGCAAGCCGTCGCGCGATCAGGCCGAGGCGGGAACGCCGGCCGCCAAGGCCGACGCGACGCAAGCCGCCTCGGCTGACAAGGCCGAGACGCCTAAGGTCGATCCGCGAACCCAGCCGCCTCCGATGCTGGACGGCAAGCCGATGTGGGCCGCCAACCGCCGGCTGACGGCCGAGGAGGCGGCGGAGAAGCAGTTCGCCCGCAACGGCGAGGACTTCGGCGCCAAGACCGTCGAGGATTACGCCCGCAAGGCCCAGGCCTTCGTCAGCAAGCCCCCGAAGGGAACCGAGGTGATCACCCGCCAGCGCGGCAAGATCATGTACGACGCCAAGAGCAACACCTTCGCGGCGGCGACCAAGGACGGCGTGCCGAGGACGATGTTCAAGCCGGAGGAAGGCGCGGCCTACTGGGAAGAGGCCAAGGCGCGGCCGGAGGGCGGAAACCGTCGGCGGCAACGCGGCGGCGGCGACTCGGGCAGCGAAGGCTAGGCCAAGCACGGCAGTGGCGGGCGGGGCGCCCTCCCTCCCCTTTATGGGGAGGGACAGGCGGCGAAGCCGCCAGGGTGGGGAACTCGGACGTGTCCACGATCCGCGCAAGACGATTCCGGACCAACCTGACGCGCCATGAAGCGCGACTGTGGAAGTGGCTGAAGACCCTTCGGTCCGAGGGTTGTCACTTCCGCCGTCAGGCGCCGTTCCGGGACTATTACCTGGACTTCGTCTGCTTCAGTCGTCGACTGGTGATCGAACTGGACGGCAGTGGACATGCCGACCCCATGCAGGAGGAGCACGACCGGATCAGGGATCGCATCCTGACGCGGGAAGGGTTCAGGGTTTTGCGAATCTGGAACCACGCCATGGATGAGTCGATGGTCGGGGTAACCGATCAGATTCTCGAGGCGCTGGACTCCCAACCCTTGGCGCGGCCGCCGACTTCCCCACCCTGCGAGGCTTCGCCTCGCTGTCCCTCCTCATAAAGGGGAGGGAGGATTCGCGCCTCGCCTCCCCTTAGGTCAACACCACCGCCAGCAACAGCGCCACACCCGACACCGCCGCCCCGATCGCGAACCACAGCAGTTTCGACGGGCTCTCTTCGACCGCCACCACGGTCGGCGGTGGCGGGCCCTCGGCCAGTTTGACGATGGCCCGCGCGGCCCGGTGAACCTCAGCCGCCAGCTCCCGCACCCGCGCCGCCGGTGACAGCTCACGGGCGATCCAGCGGCGCACGACCGGATCGGCCGCCGCCCACAGGTCGTGTTCGGGATCGATGCCCCGGGCCACGCCCTCGACCGTCACCATGGTCTTCTGCAGCAGCACCAGCTCGGGCCGCAGGTGCATGTCGAACAGGGCGGTGATCTCGAACAGCTGGGCCAGCAGGCGGCCCATCGACACCTGGCTGGCCGACCGCCCGAACACCGGCTCGCCGACCGCCCGCAAGGCCTGGGCAAACGCGCCGCGGTCCTGGCTCTGCGGCACATAGCCGGCCTCGAAATGGATGTCGGCGACCCTCGCGTAGTCCCTCGTCAAAAAGCCGTAGAGGATCTCGGCCAGGAACCGCCGCTCCATCGGCCCGATCCGTCCGACGATGCCAAAGTCGATGGCGGTCAGGCCGGCCGGCGGACTGACGAACAGGTTTCCCTCATGCAGGTCGGCGTGGAAGACGCCATGGTCCAGGGCCTGGGACAGGAAGGCGCGGATCAGGTTGTCGGCCAGGGCTTTCCTGTCAAAGGGGGGCCGGTTGAAGGCCGGATCATCCAGGGCGTCCGGCGACGACAGCGGCCGGCCGCCGGCCCACTCCTGGGTCAGCACCCGTTTGGCGACCCCGTCCCAGACGATGGCCGGGGCGGCCATGAAGGCGTCGCGGGCCATGACCTCGCGCAGTTCGTCGGCCCCGGCCGCCTCGAACCGCAGGTCCAGTTCAAGTTCGAGCGCGCGGATGACGATCTCGACGAAGGCTTGGGGCTCCAGGCGACGCGCGGGCGGAACCAGCGCATGAGCCCATCGCGCCGCCAGCCGCAAGGCGGCGCTGTCGCGGGCGGCGCGGATCTCGACGCCGGGGCGCAGCACCTTGACCGCCACCTTGCGGCCGTCGAGCAGCACCGCCTCATGGGCCTGGGCCAGGGAGGCGGCGGCGACCGCCTCGCCGAAGCTGGAAAACAAGCTGTCCAACGGCCGGCCGAGCGCCCGCTCCACCTCTGCCCTGGCCTCCGCCGTCGGGAAGGGGCTGAGCTTGTCGCGCAGATGGGCCAGATCCTCGACGAACTCAGCCCCGAAGATGTCGGCCCGGGTGGCCAGGAACTGACCAAGCTTGATGGCGACAGGGCCCTGGGCCTCCAGCACCCGGGCCAGCCGCTCGCCGGGCCGGCCCTTGCGGGCGGCGCCGCCGGCGGGAAGGCGCAGGAAGAAGGCGGCGACCTTGGCCGTCGGCGGCAGATGGGCGTCGATCTCACGCGGCAGCAGGGCGTCGGCCCGCATCAGGGCCCAGCCCGTCCCGATCAACCGGCCCAGGGCCGCCAGGCTCGCCATGCCTAGATCGCCCAACCCTGGTGCAGGGCCGCCACGCCGCCGGTGAAGTTGGTGTAGGTCACCCGGCTGAAGCCGGCGTCGCGGATCATCCCGGCGAACGTCTCCTGGTCCGGAAACCGGCGGATGCTCTCGACCAGGTACTGGTAGCTCTCGCGATCGTTGACGATCCACTCGCCGATGGCCGGGATGGCCTTGAAGCTCCACAGGTCATAGCCCTTGCGCAGGGCCTCGCTGACCGGCCGGGAAAACTCCAGGCAGATGAACCGGCCGCCGGGCTTCAGCACCCGCCGCGCCTCGCGCAGGGCCGTCGGCACGTCCGTCACATTGCGGATGCCGAAGCTGATACAATAGGCGTCGGCATAGGCGTCCGGCAGCGGCAGGCGCATGGCGTCGGCGACGCCCCAGGTCATCTCCGGCTCGCCGCCCTTCTCGATGCCGGCGGCGATCATCTCGCCATTGTAGTCCAGCACATGGACGGTCCCGTCCGGCCCACCGCGGCGCAGCTGAGCGGCGCGCATCATTTTCGAGAACCGCCGGGCCATGTCGCCGGTGCCGCCGGCCAGGTCGAGGATGACCTCGCCCGGCTGGGGGTTCAGGCGGGCGGCGACGGCGTCCTTCCACAGGCGATGGACGCCGGCGCTCATCAGGTCGTTCATCAGGTCGTACTTGCCGGCGACCCGGTCGAAGACGCCCCGCACCAGACCCGCCTTCTCGGCCGGGTCGACATCGCGGAAACCGAAGGTGGCGCGCTGTTCGCTCATGTCGATGTCCATAGACCGCGAGACTTCACCGCGCTAGCCAGACCCCATGCCTGAACTTCCCGAAGTCGAAACGGTTAGGCGGGGCCTGGCCCCCACCCTGGAAGGCCATCGGCTGGTCCGCGTGCAGCAGCTGCGGCCGGACCTGCGCTTTCCGTTTCCCGATGGCTTCGTCCAGCGGCTGACCGGCGCCACCATCCAGCGGCTGGACCGGCGGGCCAAATACCTGCTCGGTCATCTGGACCGGGGCGACACCCTGGTCATGCATCTGGGCATGACCGGCCGTTTCGAGGTCGACGGCCTCACCCCCGGCGAGTTCGACCGCGCGGTCGATCCCGACCCCAAGCACGCCCACGTCATCTTCGAGACCGAGGCGGGGGGAATGGTCACCTATTACGACCCCCGCCGGTTCGGCTTCATGGGCCTGACCCCGACCGCCGAGCTCGATCTGCACCCCTGGTTCGCCGGCATGGGGCCCGAGCCGCTGGGCCCGGACTTCACGGCCGACACCCTGATCAAGGCCTTCGCCGGCCGCAAACAGGGGCCCAAGACCCTGCTGCTCGACCAGCGGGTCGTGGCGGGGCTGGGCAACATCTATGTGTCCGAGGCCCTGCACCGGGTGGGCATATCGCCGCTCAAACCCGCCGGCTCGATCGCCAGAAAGCGCATCCCGCCCCTGGTCGCCGCCATCAAGGACGTGCTGGCCGAGGCCGTCGAGGTCGGCGGCTCGACCTTACGCGACTTCGCCGCTGCCGACGGGGCGCTTGGCTACTTCCAGCACCGCTTCCGCGTCTACGACCGCGAGGGCGAGCCCTGCCCGACGCCGGGCTGCGGTGGGACCATTGAACGGGTGGTGCAGGCGGGACGCTCGACCTTCTACTGCCCCAAGTGCCAGAAGTAGCGGCTCAGCGGCTGGTGAACAGATAGTTGGCCGCGCCTTCATAGGCCGGCGCCGGCGTCATGGCCGGAACCCGCCGGGCCTCGTAGCCGAGGGCGCCCAGCCAGGCGAACAGCTCGGCCGCCGAGCCCCCGGCCCGCGACAGGTGCTCGTCGCTGACCTCGAGATAGAGGGCCGGCCGGAAGCGCCGCAGGGTCGCCTCGCCGCCGCGCAGGGCGTGAAACTCCCAGCCCTCGACATCGGCCTTGATGAAGTCCAGGCGCGTCAGCCCGACCTCGGCGGCGAAGGCGTCCAGCGTGGTCAGGGCCACCGTCTGCGGCGCGGCGGCCCGGTTGGTCTGGGCCTCGCCGAGGTAGGCGGCGCCGAACCCCAGGCCGCCGGCCTTCTTGATCGGCGTGTGCAGCACCAGCTCGCCCGGCGCATCCGACAGCCCCTTGGGGGTGAGGGTCACGTTCGCCGCCCGATTGACCACCATGGCCGTCTGCATCACCGAGCGGGCATAGGCCGAGGGCTCGAAGGCGTAGACATGGCCCTGCGGCGCCATCCGGGCGAACAGCCGCGAGAACTGGCCGGCGTGGGCGCCGATATCGACCACAACCGCCGCGGCGGGGATGTAGGGCGCGAACAGGGGCTTCAGGGCCTGGTGGTGCTGCTGCGTCGCCGCCTTCAGGACGTGAGCCAGCCAGTCGCCCCATTGCCGAGCCGTCAACTTCATCGCGGAACTCCAGGGGCGCCGTCGGGGCGCGTCGGTCGGGGACTTGCCAAAGGCCTTCGGTCGAGCCTTGAGCAAATCTCGCGAAGGAGGCAAGAACGCATATGACCTACCAGACCCTTCTCGTCGAGGCGCCGCACGACGGCGTCCTGCTCGTCCGCCTCAACCGCCCCGAGGCGCTGAACGCCCTCAACAGTCAGCTGCTGGGGGAACTCGGCCAGGTCCTCGACGCCGCCGAGGCCGACGAGGGCGTCCGCTGCCTGGTGCTGACCGGCTCGGAGAAGGCCTTCGCGGCCGGGGCCGACATCAAGGAGATGTCGGACAAGACCTATGCGCAGATGTTCAAGCTGGACTTCTTCACGGCGGCGGCGCGGCGCATCGAGACCTTCCGCAAGCCGATCATCGCCGCCGTCAGCGGCTACGCCCTGGGCGGCGGCTGCGAGCTGGCCATGATGTGCAGCTTCATCATCGCCAGCGAGACGGCGAAGTTCGGCCAGCCGGAGATCAACCTCGGCGTCGCCCCCGGCATCGGCGGCACCCAGCGGCTGACCCGCTTCGTCGGCAAGTCCAAGGCCATGGACATGATCCTCACCGCCCGGATGATGGACGCGGCCGAGGCCGAGCGCGCTGGGTTGGTGTCGCGGGTCGTGCCCGCAGACAAGCTGCTGGAAGAGGCCCTGGCCGCCGCCGTCAAGATCGCCGGCCAGTCGCCGCTGGCCGTGGCGATGAACAAGGAACTGGTCGAAGCCGCCTACGAGACGACGCTGACCACCGGCGTCGCCCTGGAGCGCCGCCTGTTCCACAGCCTGTTCGCCTTCGAGGACCAGAAGGAGGGCATGGCCGCCTTCGTTGAGAAGCGGAAGCCGAACTTCACGGGGACGTAGTCAGGTCGAGGTCCCGACCGTCCGCTCCGCGCCGTCCACGAACCGATCGGCCTGCGGCGTCGCCAGCCATTTGGCGAACTTCTTGGCCTCGTACTCGTCCTGGAAGTCGCCGCGGGTGACGACCAGGTGGACCGGCCCGCCGTCGATGTCGCGCGTCCAGCGGTTCTCCAGCCGCGCCAGGCCCAGGCGCTGGATGCGGTTGGCCTGTTTCGGCTCGCGGGTGGCGATGACGCCGCCCTGCAGCAGCTCCATCTTGCGGCCGAGCTGGACCAGGGAGATGTCGGTCTCGACCTGCACCGGCGCGCCGCGCCTCGCGGGCCAGGCGGTCGCCGCCGCTTCCATCGCCGTGACCAGCTCGGGATCGCAGACGATGCGCAGGGGTCCCGGCTGCATCAGATCGCAGGCCGCCAGCGGCGCGGCGACGGGAACGGAGAGGGCGGCGAGGAGCAGGGCGCGACGATGCATGGGGCAAGCTTAACGGCGGCGCGGCGGCTGGGAACAGGGAATCCGCATTGACCGCACTGGCCCCTTCCCGTATATCGCCGCGCTTCCGATTACACGGCAGCCGGGCCCGATGTCCGACTGCCTGTCCGTCCCAAGGTTTTAGAGAGCACCATGGCCAATAATCCCGGCGCCAAGAAAGCGATCCGCAAGATCGAACGCCGCACCGAAGTCAACAAGGCGCGCCGTTCGCGCGTCCGCACCTTCCTGCGCAAGTTCGAAGAGGCCGTGACCTCGGGCGACGTCGAAGCCGCCAAGGGCGCCTTCGTCGAGGCGCAGTCGGAACTGATGCGCGCCGTGACCAAGGGCGTGGTTCACAAGAACACCGGCTCGCGCAAGGTTTCGCGCCTGCACGCCCAGCTGAAGAAGCTGTCGGCCGCCTGATCAGGCCTTCGAAGGTTGCGCGGCCCTGATTTGGGGCCTTCAGCTAACCTTTTGAAATTACAGCGTTTCATGAGCCGTCCGGGATCAATTCTCGGGCGGCTTTTGTACGCCCCCTGATCACAACCCCGCGACGCATTAACTCAGTGCCCGGAAGTAGGATTAACGATTTCCCTTGCCACGCGAGGGCCTCTCGCGAGTCAACAGAAATATCCGCGTCCGGCGCCAAATTTCACGTTTGACCCCCCCGATCCGGGGGCACTAAGGTCATCCTCTCAGCGCTTTTCAACCCGGTGTTTCCGGGGTCTCGGGCGGGACGACGGATAGAGTCTATCCGGCGCACGGGGAAGAATTGTGTCTGGAAACCGGGACTACCGTCGTGGGGGCGGGCGGTCACGGATCTCGGGGCTGAACAAGAATAATGATGGTGGGCTATGATGACTTCGGGTGGACAGCGCATGACCTCTTCGGCGCCGGCGATATCGGTGTGGGGCAAAGCCTGTCTTGCGCTGCGCCGGGAGCTGGGCGAGGCCGACTTCGGGTCGTGGCTGGCTCAGGCCGCCCTGCGCGAGGGGCCTGACGGCGCCCCTGTGCTCGTCACCCCGACGGGCGTCGCCCGCGACTGGATCCGCCGCAACGCCTGGCGCCGCATCTCCGAGCTGTGGGCCCAGAACGACCCCGACGGCCGCCGCCTGGACCTGAAGTCGCGGATGGAATTCGAGACCGCCGGCGGCGCTCCTCCTCCCTCGCACCCGCATGTCATCGAGACGGCCGAGCCGGTCTCCAGCGACGTGCCGCAGGTCTCGCCACCGACCGCCGGCCCCGCCGCCCGTCCGGCCCGCAATTCGGGCCTGCAGGAACGCTTCAACTTCGACACCTTCGTGCCGGGCCCGGCCAACGAGTTCGGCCATGCGGTCGCCAAGCGCGTCGCCAGCTGGGCCGACGGCCACTTCAACCCGGTGGTCTTCCACGGCCCCTACGGCTTCGGGAAGACCCACCTGCTGAACGCCATGGCCTGGGAGGCCATGCGCAACGCCCCCGACAAGAAGGTCATCTACCTGACCGCCGAGCGGTTCCTGTCGACCTTCGTCCGCGCGGTGATGGATCGCCAGACCGCCGCCTTCAAGGAAGAGCTGCGGGCCGCCGACCTGCTGCTGATCGACGATGTCCACTTCATCGGCGGCAAGCAGTCGTCGCAGGAAGAGCTGTTCCACACCCTCACCGCCCTGATGGAGGACGGCCGCCGGGTGGTGTTCTCGGCCGACCGTCCGCCGTCGGCCCTGACCGAGGTCGACGCCCGCCTGCGCAGCCATCTGTCGGCGGGCCTGGTCTGCGGCCTGGAGCCGGCCGACCGGACCCTGCGTCTGGGCATCCTGGAGCGCAAGCTGGACACGCTTGGCCGTCAGGCCGGGTTCGTGGCCTCGGCCCGTCCGGAAGTCCTGCAGTTCCTGGCCGACCGCTTCACCGACAGCGTGCGGGAGCTGGAAGGCGCCCTCAACACCCTGCTGGCCCGGGCCGGCGAGGACATCCGCACCGTCAGCCTCGACGAGGCTCAGAACATCCTGCGCCCGCACCTGCGCGGCGCCGAGAAGCGGGTCACCGTCGACGACATCCAGAAGGCCGTGGCCGAGCACTACAGCCTGCGCCAGGCGGACCTGCTGTCGGAACGCCGTAACCGGGCGATCGCCCGGCCGCGCCAGGCGGCGATGTGGCTGGCCAAGCAGCTGACGACGCGGAGCCTGCCGGACATCGGCCGGCGCTTTGGCGGCCGGGATCATACGACGGTGATCCATGCGGTGCGGCGGATCGAGGAGCTGAAAGCCGATGATCCGGTGCTGACGCGGGACCTCGAGACCCTGACGCGGAAACTGCGGGGTTAGGGCGCGGGGGCGAGGGCCAGGCGCCCTCCCTCCCCTTTATGGGGAGGGACAGCGAGGCGAAGCCTCGCAGGGTGGGGCACTCGCGTTCAAACGCGGACGTCAGCCGGACTTGGCATTCGACAATCACAGGCTCTGGGTGGGCGGCATCCGACTTCCCCACCCTGACCGCTTCGCGGTCTGTCCCTCCCCATAAAGGGGAGGGAGCGCGGCAGAGCGTTTCGCCCCGCCTAGAACCGCTTCCCCGCCACCCCATACTGCGCGAAATAGGCCAGCATCCGCGTCCAGCCGTCCCTGGCCGACGCCTCGTCGTAGGTCGCCCGGTAGTCCGCGTGGAACCCGTGCTGGGCGTTCGGGTAGACGACGATGTCCGACCCGACCTTCTTGGTCCGCACCAGGATCTCGCGCATGGCGTCGATGTCCTTGGCCGGAATCCCCTGGTCCTTGCCGGCGTAGAGCCCCAGCACCGGACATTTCAGCACCCCGGCCTTTTCCAGCGGCCATTCGCGGTCCGGCTCGCCGAGGAACTGCCCCGCCGCCGGGCGGCTGAGGCGGCCGTACCAGGCCACCCCGCACTTGAAGTCGCGGGTCCGCTCGCAGGCCAGCCAGACCACCGCCCCGCCCCAGCAGAAGCCGGTGATGGCCTTGCGCTCCGGATCGACGAAGCGCTGCTGGTTGAGCCAGGCGACGGTGGCGTTGACGTCGCCCTGGGTCTCAGCATCCGTCGTGTCGCCGACGATCTTGCGGATCTGACCAAAATCGGTGAGCGGCGCCGGGTCGCCGTGACGGACGAAGAAGTCCGGGGCGATGGCCACATAGCCCAGCTTGGCGAGGCGCCGGCAGGTGTCGCGGATGTATTCGTGGACGCCGAACACCTCGGAGACGACCAGCACGGTCGGGAAGCGGCCGCGGGCGTCCGGCCGGGCGATATAGGCGGGAATGGCGCGGTCGAAACTGGGGATCATCACCACGCCGGTCTTCAGGTCGGTCTCGTCGGTGGTGATCGGCGCAGCCTCGGCCGAGACGGCGGCGGCGGCGTAGCCGGCGAAGAACAGGCCGCCCACCAGGCGGCGCGAAACGTTGAGATCGCCCGGTTCGTTGCCCTCCGGACGCGTGAGGATCTGCATTGGCGGCCTCCCAGCCTTTACTCTTAGGACCCACCGTAACGCGCCAGAATGTCGCGGGGCAAAGGGATTCAGGAGACGGGTGCGGCGCGCCTCAAAGTCAGGTTCAGCCGGCCGCCGCCGGGGATCAGGCTGGAGCTGCCCGGCAGGATGCGGTCCACCCCGTGGAAGGCCAGCCGCGCCTCGCCGCCGAGCAGGCAGACATCCCCCGAGGCCAGGCGCACAGACGCCGTCCTGCCGCCCCGCGTCGTCCCGCCGATGCGGAACACCGCCGTGTCGCCCAGCGACACCGACAGCACCGGAAACCGCATATCCGCCTCGTCGCGATCCTGGTGCAGCCCCATCTTCGCCGCCCCCCGGTAGAGGTTGACCAGGCAGGCGTCCGGCGGAACCGCCGCATCGGCATGCCGGCTCCAGAGATCGAGCAGGATCTGCGGGATCGCCGGCCAGGGTTTGCCGCTGCCAGGGTGCGCCCCCTGGTAACGATATCCCCGCGCGTCGGAGACCCAGCCGAGCGGCCCCAGATTGCTCATCGCCACGCTCATCGCCTTGCCGCCGGGGGTGACATAATGGGCCGCCGGAACCCCTTCGAGGGCGCTAAGCACCTGCTCCGCCAACGCCTTCTGCGCCGCGGCGTCCAGCGCGGCCGGAAACAGTTGAAAACCTGAGGGAACCGTCATGGCTGGACTTCTATCGCGGGGCCGGGCAAAGCCCCACGGCAAATGGGGTTTTGCCCTTGCGGGAGACTGCGCCCTCCCCATATGGCGACTCGAAGCGTGAGTTTACCTGAGCGGAAACTTGCGATGTGTTCTCAACCGGCCGCAAGGCCATTTTGTCTAGAGGGGACGGAACAGGAAGTCGTTCGGGCGCTGGAATTCCAGGCCCACGGGTTTCGTCCGCCAAAGAGGAGCGAAAGACCGCAAGATGAGCAAGATCATCGGCATTGACCTCGGCACCACCAACTCGTGCGTCGCCATCATGGACGGCAAGACCCCCAAGGTCATCGAGAACGCCGAAGGCTCGCGCACCACCCCCTCGGTGGTCGGCATCCAGGAAGACGGCGAGCGCATCGTCGGTCAGCCGGCCAAGCGCCAGGCGGTGACCAACCCGACCAACACCTTCTTCGCCATCAAGCGCCTGATCGGCCGCCAGTGGGACGACCCCGTGGTCGCCAAGGACAAGGAGATGGTCCCCTACGAGATCGTCAAGGGTCCGGGCGGCGCCGCTTACGTCCGCTCGCACGGCAAGGACTATTCGCCCCAGCAGATCAGCGCCTTCACCCTGCAGAAGATGAAGGAAGCCGCTGAGCAGCACCTCGGCGAGACCGTCACCAAGGCGGTGATCACCGTCCCCGCCTACTTCAACGACGCCCAGCGCCAGGCCACCAAGGACGCCGGCAAGATCGCCGGCCTGGAAGTCCTGCGCATCATCAACGAGCCGACCGCGGCCGCCCTGGCCTACGGCCTGGAAAAGAACGAAGGCAAGAAGATCGCCGTCTACGACCTCGGCGGCGGCACCTTCGACGTCTCGATCCTGGAGATCGGCGACGGCGTCTTCGAGGTGAAGTCGACCAACGGCGACACCTTCCTGGGCGGTGAAGACTTCGACATGCGGATCGTCGACTACCTGGCCGACGAGTTCAAAAAGGAAACCAGCACCGACCTGCGCAAGGACAAGCTGGCCCTGCAGCGCCTGAAGGAAGAGGCCGAAAAGGCCAAGAAGGAACTCAGCAGCGTCACCCAGTACGAGGTGAACCTGCCCTTCATCAGCATGAACGCCTCGGGCCCGCTGCATCTGAACATCAAGATGACCCGCGCCAAGCTGGAAGCGCTCGTCGAGGACCTGGTCGCCAAGACCATCGGCCCCTGCGAACAGGCCCTGAAGGACGCCGGTCTCAAGAAGACCGACATCGACGAGGTGGTCCTGGTCGGCGGCATGACCCGCATGCCCAAGGTCGTGGAAGCGGTGAAGGAATTCTTTGGCCGCGAGCCCCACAAGGGCGTCAACCCGGACGAAGTGGTCGCCCTCGGCGCCGCCGTTCAGGCCGGCGTTCTGCAAGGCGACGTCAAGGACGTGCTGCTGCTCGATGTCACCCCGCTGACCCTCGGCATCGAGACGTTGGGCGGCGTGTTCACCCCGCTGATCGAGCGCAACACCACCATCCCGACCAAGAAGAGCCAGACCTTCTCGACCGCCGACGACAACCAGTCGGCCGTGACGATCCGGGTCTTCCAGGGCGAACGCCCGATGGCCAGCGACAACAAGATCCTCGGCCAGTTCGACCTGGCCGGCATCCCGCCGGCCCCGCGCGGCGTGCCGCAGATCGAGGTCACCTTCGACATCGACGCCAACGGCATCGTTCACGTGACCGCCAAGGACAAGGCGACCAACAAGGAACAGGCCATCCGCATCCAGGCGAACGGCGGCCTGTCGGACGCCGACATCGAGAAGATGGTCCAGGAAGCGGAGTCGAACAAAGCCGAGGACGACAAGCGCAAGGCCGCCGTCGAAGCCAAGAACCAGGCTGACGCGGTGATCCACTCCTCCGAAAAGGCCCTGGCCGAACACGGCGACAAGGTCGGCCCGGATGAGAAGGCCGCCATCGAGACGGCCCTGGCCGATCTGAAGGCGGCCGTCGAAGGCGAAGACGCCGAGGACATCAGCGCCAAGACCCAGACGCTGATCCAGGCGTCGATGAAGCTCGGCGAGGCCATGTACAAGGCCCAGCAGGGTGAAACCGCTGAAGGGGGCGCCGCCGCCGAAAGCACGGACGAAAGCGTCGTCGACGCCGAGTTCGAGGAAGTCGACGACGACAAGAAGTCGGCGTGACAATGCGCCCTATCGCGCAGGCGGCTCAAGTTGGGCATAGCTCCCTTCGGGGAGCGTCGCCGCCGCCTTCGCGAACGCACGCAGAAGTCCCGTCCCGCATCGCCGTCCCCCAACTGGGGAATGGGCTTGAAGCGGGACGGGATACTTCCCATCTCAAAACATTGACGTTCGGATAAGCTTAAGCCGCCATGCGCGACTACTATGACATCCTGGGCGTGACCCGTGGCGCGGACGACGCGGCGCTGAAGTCCGCCTTCCGCAAGCAGGCCATGGAGCACCATCCCGACCGCAATGGCGGTTGTGAGGACGCGTCTTCACGCTTCAAGGAAATCAACGAGGCCTATTCGATCCTCAGCGATCCGCAGAAGCGGGCCGCCTACGATCGCTTCGGCCACGCCGGCGTCAACGGCATGAACGGCGGTGGCGGAGGCCAGGGCTTCCACGACGTCAACGACATCTTCAGCGAGGTGTTCGGCGACGCCTTTGGCGAAATGTTCGGCCGTGGCGGCCGCCAGCGCAGCAACGGCCCGGCCCGCGGCGCTGACCTGCGCTACGACCTGGAGATCACCCTGGAGGAGGCCTACGCGGGCTCCGAGAAGGAGATCAAGGTCCCCTCCTCGATCACCTGCGAGACCTGCGAAGGCTCGGGCGCCAAGCCCGGCACCAGCCCGACCGTCTGCGGCAGCTGTGGCGGCGCCGGCCGGGTGCGCGCCACCCAGGGCTTCTTCTCGATCGAGCGCGCCTGCCCCCGCTGCGGCGGCTCGGGCAAGATGATCATGGACCCGTGCAAGAGCTGCCACGGGGCCGGCCAGGTCCGCAAGGAACGCGTCCTCTCCGTCCGCATCCCGGCCGGGGTCGACGACGGGGCCCGCATCCGCCTGGCGGGCGAGGGCGACGCCGGCCAGCGCGGCGGCCCGCGCGGCGACCTCTACATCTTCCTGTCGGTGGCCCCGCACGACCTGTTCGAGCGCGACGGCCTGGACCTCCTGTGCACCGTGCCGGTGCCGATGGCCACGGCCGTGCTCGGCGGCGACATCGAGGCCCCCTGCCTGACCGGCGGCGAGAACTGCGACGGCCAATGCCGCATGAAGGTCAAGGTCCCCGAAGGGGTGCAGACCGGCAAGACCGTGCGCCTCAAGGGCCGCGGCATGCCGTCCCTGCGGTCCCGGGAAAAGGGCGACCTGGTCGTCGAGCTGTTCGTCGAGACCCCGACCCAGCTTTCCGCCCGCCAGCGCGAGCTGATGCGCGAGTTCGCCGATCTGACCGGCGAGGCCCAGCACCCCAAATCCGCCAACTTCGTGGGTAAAGCCAAGCGCTTCTGGTCGAACGTCACGGGTGGCTAGAGCGAGACAGCCGAAAGTGGCCGCCGGTTTCGGCGTCCGTCGAGCGCCTCGCGAAATGCCAACTTTGACTGACCGGGGCGTCAAAAGGGTCTAAACACCCTTCCCTCGTAGTAAACGGCGCGGCCCATTCTCGTGTGATGGCGGCCCCCAGCGCCCCCAGTGTCGGAGCCGTCATGCTGCGCGCCTTCTCGTCCCTCCGTCCGCTGCTGTTGTCGCTGACCCTGCTGACGGCCGGGTCGGTCGCCGCCCTCAGCGTCTCGGCGCCGGCCTACGCCCAGCGCGCCTGGCGCACCCACAAGGACAGCAAGTACGGCTACCGGGTCGAGTTCCCCGGCGTGCCCAGCCAGAGCCAGGAAACCACCCCCGGCGGCGCGGTGGTCGACATCGCCGCCCTGGAGGCGGGCACAACCGGCAAGTTCATGGTCGTCTCGACCAGCGGCGTCTCCAGCGACGCCAAGGCGGCCCTCGACAACGGCGCCGCCGCCATCCTCGACTCCAGCAAGGGCGAGGTGGTCGCCAAGGCCGACCTCAGCATCGACGGCGCCCTGGCCCGCGATCTGACCCTGCAGCTGAAGGACAAGGGCATCGCCATGCGCATCCGCCTGGTCGTTCAGGGCGAGAACTTCTACCAGGTGATGGCCGTCGGCTTCATCGACACCCCGCTGGAAGGCTCCGACCGCTTCATCAACAGCTTCCGCCTGACCCCGCCGACCCCCGCCGCCGCCCCGACCGCGCCGGGGACCATGGCCCCGGTCGCGGACAACTGAACCCCAAAGTTGTCATCCTCCGGCCGCGCAGCGGACCGGGGGACCCAAGGCGGCTCTGGAAAGACTCCGAACAATCTTCACGCGGACGGATGGGTCCCCCGGTTCTCGCTTCGCGAGCCCGGAGGATGACAGCGAAGGCGCGTTAACCCCTGTCGATTCACCGGCAGGATCGCTAGGTTGGGCGGTCCATGAACGCCCCGACCCCAAATCTTCCTGAAGCCGCCGGCGCCACGCCCGTCATGGCGCAGTATTTCGAAGCCAAGGCCCGTCAGCCCGACGCCCTGGTCTTCTTCCGCATGGGTGACTTCTACGAGCTGTTTTTCGACGACGCGATCAAGGCGGCGGCCGCCCTCGGCATCAGCCAGACCTTTCGGGGCAATCACAACGGCCAGCCGATTCCGATGGCCGGGGTGCCGGTCCATGCCGCCGAGGCCTATCTGGCCAAGCTGATCCGCTCGGGCTTCAAGGTCGCCGTCTGCGAGCAGATGGAAGACCCCGCCGAGGCCAGGAAGCGCGGCAGCAAGTCCATCGTCCGCCGCGACGTGGTGCGGATCATCACCCCCGGCACCCTGACCGAGGACAGCCTGCTCGACAGCCGCGGCGCCAACCGCCTGGCCGCCATCGCCCTTAGGGCCGGCCAGGCGGCCGTGGCCAGCGTCGAACTCTCCACCGGCGTCGTCGAGAGCCTGTTGCTGGCCCCCAGCGGCCTGGCGGCGGCGCTGGCGGCGCTGAGCCCGTCGGAAATCCTCGTCCCCGACCGCCTGTTCGCCGACGAACATATCTCCGCCGCCCTCAAGCTGGCCGGTGGCCTGGTCCAGCCGATGGCCCAGGCCCTGGCCGAGCCCTCGGCCAGCGAGGCGCGGGTGAAGCGGCTCTATGGCGTCGAGACCCTCGACGGCTTCGGCGGCCTGGCCGGGGCGGAGATCTCGGCGCTGGGCCTGATCGCCGCCCATCTGGAAGTCACGCAAGCCGGCCGCCTGCCGGCCCTGTCGCCGCCGCGCCGGGCCGGCGAGGCCGACGTCATGGCCATCGACCCGGCCACCCGGACCAGCCTGGAGATCGAGAAGACCACCGGCGGCCAGCGCGACGGCAGCCTGCTGGGCGCCATCGACCGCACCATCACCGCCCCGGGCTCACGCCTGCTGGCCGAGCGGCTGGCCAGGCCCCTGCTCGACCCGGCCCGCATCGAGGCGCGGCTGGACGCCGTGCAATGGTTCCTCGAACGGCGCCAGCTGCGCGAGGACGTCCGCGACCAGCTGCGCCGGGCCGGCGACATGGCCCGCGCCCTGTCGCGCCTGGCCCTCGGCCGGGGCGGCCCGCGCGACCTCGGAACCCTGCGCGACGGCCTCAAGGTCGGCGAGACGCTCGCCGGCCGGGCCGGCGGCGACGCCTTGAGCGGCCCGCCGGCCGAGATCGAGGCGGCCCTGGTCGCCATCTCGCCCAGCAACTCCATCGACCTCTCCAGCCTGCTGGCCGGCCTGGAGGCGGGCCTCGGCCCCGACCTGCCGGCCCAGGCCCGCGACGGCGGCTTCGTCGCCGAGGGCATCCGCCCCGAGCTCGACCAGGCCCGCGCCCTGCGCGACGACAGTCGGCGGGTGATCGCCGGCCTTGAAACACGGCTGGCGACCGACAGCGGCGTGCCGCTGAAGATCCGCCACAACGCCGTGCTCGGCTATTTCGTGGAGACGACGGCGAACAAGGCCGATCCCCTGTTCCAACCCCCACACAATTCCGTCTTCATCCACCGCCAGACCCTGGCCAACCAGGTGCGGTTCACCACCGTCGAACTGGCCGACCTCGACGCCCGCATCGCCCAGGCCGGCGAGCGGGCCCTGGCCATCGAGGTGCAGACCTTCGAGGCCTGGCGCGACCAGGCCGTGGCCCTGGCCGAACCCCTGCGCGCGGCCGCCCAGGGACTGGCCATGCTCGACGTCGCCTCGGCCCTGGCCGAATGGGCCGAGGACGCCAATGCCTGCCGCCCGGTGGTCGACAGATCCCTCTGCTTCGACGCCAAGGCCGCCCGCCACCCGGTGGTCGAGGCGGCGGTGAAGCGGGCCGGCGATCCCTTCACCCCCAACGACTGCTGCCTCGACGGCAGCGGCGAGCAGGGCTCGCGCCTCAGCATCGTCACCGGCCCCAACATGGCCGGTAAGTCGACCTTCCTGCGCCAGAACGCCCTGCTGGCCGTGCTGGCCCAGTCCGGCTCTTACGTCCCCGCCCAGGCCCTGACCCTGGGGATCGTCGACCGGCTGTTCAGCCGTGTCGGGGCCGGCGACGACCTGGCCCGCGGCCGTTCGACCTTCATGGCCGAGATGGTCGAGACCGCCGCCATCCTCACCCAAGCCACGCCCCGCAGCTTTGTCATCCTCGACGAGATCGGCCGCGGCACCGCCACCTGGGACGGCTTGGCCATCGCCTGGGCTTGCGCCGAGGCCCTGCACGACACCAACCGCTCCAGGGCCCTGTTCGCCACCCACTACCACGAGCTGGCCACCCTGGAGGATCGCCTGGCCCACGTCTCCAACCTCAGCCTTCGGGCCAAGGAGTGGAACGGCGACCTCGTCTTCCTGCACGAATGCGGCCCCGGCCCCGCCGACCGCTCCTATGGCGTCCAGGTCGCCAAGCTGGCCGGGGTGCCGCCCGCCGTGGTGGTCCGCGCCCGCGAGGTGCTGGAACGGCTGGAGACCGAGAGCCACAGCCCCGCGCGGCTGGAGGGGCTGCCGCTGTTCGAGATGGCGGCGCCGACGCCGGTGCAGAAATGGGGCCCAAGCCCGGCCGAGGAGGCGCTCAAGGCGCTGGACCCGGATGGCATGAGCCCGCGCGAGGCGCTGGAGGCCCTGTATCGGTTGAGGGGCCTGCTTTGAGGGCGCTCATTGCGTCCAATATAATTCACCCCCATATTGGAGTGAATTAGGGCGCGCAGATGACGAACACGAGTCAAAACCTGACCCTCGCAGAGGCCGGCTACGTCCTGGACCAGTCCAGCGAGGTCTTGGGCCGAGCCATCGACCGCGGAGTCGTCAAGGCGAAAATCGTCAAGTCCGGCAAGACGCGACGGCGACTGCTCGGCCGGCCGGAACTTCGCTTCTTCAAGGTCACCATGGGGCTCAAGCGGGATCTGACCCCATCTGGCCGCAAGCGGATCTACGAGGCGCTCAAGCGATTGCCTGCCGACACCCCGCGTCTGCAGTTTGGCGAGATGGCGCTCGAGCTTGGGCCTGTCGACCGGCAGCTCGAGGAACGACTGGAGCGACTGGCGACTTTGAAACTCTCCGTCTCGCCAGGGCCGGATGGGGAGCCCTGCCTCAAACGGAGCGGTGTTCCGGTCTATGTGGTCGCTGGCCTGAGCCGCGGGCAGTCCGCCGAAGAGATCATTGAGGACTATCCAAGTCTCACACCGTCGGAGCTGCAGATCGCGTTGGACTATGCCACCGCCTACCCCAAGGGGGGACATCCCTATCCCGCACGCAGCTTGAAGCGAACCTTGGGCGACCTGGCGGCGGAAGGGGTCTTCGATATCGACCCACCGGACCCTGCAACGCCGCGGATGTTCGATTGACCCTCTATCTGGTCGACGAAAACGTCCTCCGGGAGATGCATCCGTCGGGGAACCTCGCCGTCCGGGCATGGCTCAAAACCGTCGACGACCATGAGCTCCGGTTGAGCGCCATGACCCTGTTCGAGAAGCAGCGGGGATGGGAGCGACAGCGCCGTACGCGTCCGGCGGAAGCGGCCGCGAAGCTTGTGGGACTGGATGCCCTGGAAGCGATCTATGCCGGGCGGATCATTCCGATCGACGAAAAGGTGTCTGCCGAATGGGCGCGCCTTCTCGGCGCAAAGGACAAGAACCAACGGGACATGGCCATCGCCGCGACCGCTCGCGTTCACAACCTGGTGGTGGTTACCCGCAACGTCGCTGATTTCGAAGGCCGAGGCGTGAAGGTTCTGAACCCCTTCGAGGCCAAACCCACGGTCAGAGACGTCTAGAACGACGGTGCATTGCACACCACCGTTCCACAGCGCACATAGGACCCATGCCCCCGCGCCTTCGCCCGACCCGCCTCGAACACGTCGTTGACGGCGAAGCCCTGCGAGCCCGACTCTCGGCCGCCGCCCTCGATGCCGTCGGCGACGAGCCCGAACAGCGCCGCCGGGCGCTGGAGATCCTCAAGCAGGCGCTGTTTCGCGGACGGATGATCGCCAAGGAGCGGCTGGAGAACGGGGCCGGCGGGGTCGAGACCGCGCGTCTGCTCTGCGGCGTCACCGATGAGGTGATCACCGCCCTCTACGACTTCACCACCGTCCATGTGTTCCGGGCCCGCAACCCGACCGAGGGCGAGCGGCTCTGCCTGCTGGCGGTCGGCGGCTATGGCCGCTCGGTGCTCAGCCCCTACAGCGACATCGATTTGCTGTTCCTGCGGCCCTGGAAACAGACCGCCCACGCAGAGAGCGTCATCGAGTACATGCTCTATGCCCTGTGGGATCTGGGCTTCAAGGTCGGCCACGCCAGCCGCACCATCGACGAATGCATCAAGCTGTCGAAGGAAGACTTCACCATCCGCACTTCGCTGCTGGAGGCCCGCAAGCTGAGCGGCGACCAGCAGCTCGCCCTGGACCTGCGCAAACGCTACCTCAATGAGGTGATGCGCGGCACCGGCCCCGAGTTCGTCGCCGCCAAGCTGAAGGAGCGCGACGAGCGCCACGCCCGGGCCGGCGCCAGCCGCTACATGGTCGAGCCCAACGTCAAGGAGGGCAAGGGGGGCTTACGCGACCTGCACACCCTGATGTGGATCGCCGAGTACCTCTATCCCGTCGACCGGCCGAGCGACATCTTCCGCCTGCCCCACTTCCACCCGCGCGAGGTCCGCGCCTTCACCCGCGCCTTCGACTTCCTGCATGCGGTGCGGGCCCATCTGCACTTCACCACCGGCCGGCCCGAAGAGCGGCTGACCTTCGACGTGCAGCCGGAGCTGGCCCGCCGCATGGGCTATGGCGACCGGGCCGACAACCCGGCCGTCGAGCGCTTCATGCGCCACTATTTCCTGATCGCCCGCGAGGTCGGAGCCCTGACCCGGGCCTTCTCGGCCAAGCTGGAGGCCGAGCACCTCAAGCAGGAGCCCAAGGGTCTTTCCCGCTTCCTGCCCGGCCGCAGCAAGATCAAGCGCCGCGAGCTCGACTATCCGGGCTTCCACGAGGAGAACGGCCGCCTCAACATCGACAACCCCAACGTCTTCAGCCGCGATCCGGTCGACATGATCCGCATGTTCCGCATCGCCGATGTGCTGAACCTCGACCTGCATCCGGACGCCTTCACGGCCGCCACCCGTTCCCTGCCGCTGATTGGCAGCAAGCTGCGGCGCGATCCCGACGCGGTGGAGGCCTTCCTCGACATTCTGGCGCGCGGCAAGAAGCCGTACCGGACGCTGACGCTGATGAACGAGGCCGGGGTGCTGGGCCGTTTCCTGCCGGAGTTCGGCCGGATCGTCGCCCAGATGCAGTTCAACATGTACCACAGCTACACGGTGGACGAGCACACCCTGCGGGCCATCGGCATCATCAACGACATCGAGCACGGCCGGCTGGAGGAGGACCACCCGCTGGCCACCTCGATCATGCCGCTGATCGACGACCGCGAGGCCCTGTTCCTGGCCATGATGCTGCACGACACCGGCAAGGGCGGGGTTGGCGGCCAGGAGAAGGCCGGCGCCCGTTCGGCGCGGCAGGCCTGCGAGCGGCTGGGCGTCGAGCGCGGCAAGATCGAGCTGGTCGCCTGGCTGGTCGAGCATCATCTGGTGATGAGCGATTTCGCCCAGAAGCGCGACGTCGCCGACCCGGCGACGGTGGCCGCCTTCGCTCGCATCGTCGAGAACCCCGAACGCATGCGCCTCTTGCTAGTGCTGACCGTGGCCGACATCCGCGCCGTCGGTCCAGGGGTGTGGAACGGCTGGAAGGGCCAGCTGCTGCGTGAGCTCTACGCCGGGGCCGAGGCCATCTTCCGGGGTGGTCGTTCGAGTGACCCCGCCGCCGCCGCCCAGCGCCACCAGGAAGCCGCCGCCCGCGAAGCCCGCGCCGCCCTGGCCGCCGCCCACCCCGGCACGGATGAGTGGGCCGCGACCATGGAGGACGCCTACTTCAGCGCCTTCACCACCGCCGAGGTCGCCGAGCACGCCGCCCTGGTCCAGCGGGCCGGCCAGCAGGGCGGAGCCGCCGCCGGCTGCCGCATCCGCACCGACCGCAACACCGCCGAACTGGTGGTCGCCGCCAAGGACCGGCGCGGCCTGTTCGCCGACCTGGCCGCCGCCCTGTCGGGCCTGGGCGGCAACGTGCTGGGGGCCAGGGTGTTCACCTCGCAGTCGGGGCAGGCGCTGGACGTCTTCCAGGTGCAGGACGCCTCCGGGGCGCCTTACGGCGCCGACAATCCCCGCTCCCTGCGCCGCCTGGCTGACGCGCTGGAAGCCGCCGGCCGGGGCGAGGGCGTGCCGCCGGAGGGGCGTCGCAGCGACCTTGGCCGCACCGCCGCCTTCGCCATCGTGCCGACCGTGATGCTGGACAACGAGGCCTCCACGGAGGCCACGGTCGTCGAGGCCTCGGGCCGCGACCGGCCGGGCCTGCTGCATTCCCTGGCCCGGGCGATTTCCGAGCAGGGCCTGAGCATCATCTCGGCCCACATCGACAGCTACGGCGAGCGCGCCGTCGACGCCTTCTACGTCCAGACCGCCGCCGGCCATAAGGTCATCGACCCGCGCCGGCAGGCGGCGCTGAAGGAAGACCTGATGGCGGTGCTGGAAGCCGAGGAGACCGGCGCGGCGGCCAAGGCCAAGCCGCGGCTGCAACGCGCGCGGGCCAGCGTGGCGCGCTAGCAAGCGAAGCGCCCTTCTCCCGCTTGTCGGGAGAAGGATTCCGGATGGCCCTTCCCCCTGCGCCAAATCACCACCGAACCTCTGCTTGACCCCCCGACTCCCCAGGCGCAGAAGCGCGACGTGAGCGACGAAAGCCTGCCTCCCCCGACCCCCGATGCCCAGACCACGCCCAAGGTCCCGCCGGACCCCAGGCGGCCGGGCATCATCAAGTCCTCGCTGATCTTCTCCGGCCTGACCCTGGTCAGCCGCTTCATGGGCCTGGCCCGCGACCTGGTCATCACCGCCCGGCTGGGCGCCAGCCAGACCATCGCCGCCGACGCCTACTACACGGCCCTTTCCTTCCCCAACCTGTTCCGCCGCATCTTCGCCGAGGGGGCCTTCGCCGCCGCCTTCGTGCCGGCCTACAGCCGCAAGCTCGCCGCCCAGGGCGAGCGCAGCGCCGATGAGCTGGCCACCGACGGTATGGCCGCCCTGGCCGCCGCCACCATCCTGCTGACCCTGGTCTGCCAGCTGACCATGCCGTGGCTGATGTTCGTCATCAATCCGGGCTACGCCGACGAGCCGGACAAGTTCCGCCTGGCGTGGATGCTGACCATCGTCACCATGCCCTACCTGCCCTGCATGGCGATCACCGCCCTGCTGTCGGGGGTGCTCAACGCCCGGGGCCGGTTCATCCTCTCAGGCGCAGCGCCGACGGTGCTCAACGCCGTCATGCTGCTCGCCGTCATCCCGCAGAAGGACCCGGTGCTCGCCGCCTGGTCGGCCAGCGTGGCGGTGGTCATCGCCGGCGTCCTGCAGGCGGCCCTGCTGTGGTGGGGCGCCCGCAGGTCCGGCGCGCGCCTGGCCCTGGTCTGGCCGCGCCTGACGCCTGACGTGAAGGCCCTGGTGCTACTGGCCATCCCCGGGGCCATCGCCGCCAGCGTCACCCAGATCAACATCTTCATCTCCGGGGTGCTGGCCAGCCAGATGACCGGCGCCCGCTCCTGGCTGACCGTCGCCGACCGCCTCTACCAGCTGCCGCTGGGCATGGTCGGGGTGGCCATCGGGGTGGCCCTGCTGCCGCGCCTGTCGCAGGCGCTCGGCAAGGGCGACGCCAAGGACGCCCAGGAGAGCACCGACCTGGCCATCGTCGCCTCCCTGGCGCTGGCGCTGCCGGCCGCCGCCGGCATGATGGCCGTGCCCCACTACCTGATCGACGGCCTGTTCACCCGCGGCGCCTTCACCGCCTTCGACGCCGAGCAGACCGCCCTGGCCCTGTTCCACTACGGCTGGGGCACGCCCGCCTTCATCCTGGCCCGGGTGCTGTCGCCGGTCTTCTTCGCCCGCCAGGACACCAAGGCCCCGATGCGCTTCGCCATCATCTCGGTGGTCATCAACATCGTGCTCGGCGTCGCCCTGTTCCACTGGATCGGCTTCCAGGGCATCGCCGCCGCCACCGCCGTGGCCAGCTGGGTCAACGTCGGCCAGATGGTCTGGACCCTTCACAAACGCGGCGACTACCGCCCCGGCAAGCAGGCCTGGAACAAGATCGCCCGCGTCGCGGTCGCCAGCGTCGTCCTTGGGGCCCTGCTGGTGTTCGCCGGCCTCAACCGCGCCTGGATCGAGGCGCCCCTGGCCGGCATCAGCTTCGCCGGCCTCGGCCCCAAGGAGATCGGCATCCTCGCGCTCTTCCTGGTCTCGGCGGCCGTCTATCCGGTGCTCGTGCTGGGCACGGGCGGCATGACCATGGCCGAGATCAAGGCCCTCGTCAGGCGGCGTCCGGCGGCGTAGCCTCGCGGCCATGTCGCCGCTCGCCCCCCTGCTGGCCGCCTTCTTCCTGGCGCCCGTCCCGCCGACGGTCATACCGCCGCGGCTGTTCATTCACGCCGGCCCCGAGAAGGTGCAGCTGATCATCGACAACCCGCGCTCGTTGCCGATGGCGATCGTCGATCCGAAGCTGGGCGAGGGACTGGCCGACGGCCTCCTGTTCATCCGGGTGCGCGAGCCGCACGGCCACCTGGTCTGGCGCGGTCAGGAGGACGGTTGGTGGTCGCCGCTCTATCTGCGCACACAGATCACCACCGCCCAACCTCCGTTCCACGAGATCCCGCCCGGCCGGAACGCCGCCTTCGAAGTTGACCCGGCGAGGTTGACCAGAGGTCTGCAAGGCGGCCCGACAACCGGTCAGTGCCGCTTCCAGGTCAAGGCCGTGGTCTACGATGGCGACATGTGGCCCTGGAAGACGAGCGGCCCCTACGTCATCGAGTCCAACTGGGCCGAGATCCCCTGCGCCAGGCTGTTTCCCCCGCTTGCCGAAGGCGCCGCCGTCCCGTAAGGCAACGCCCATGGTCACCCTGCTCCCACATCGATGGCGCCGCGCCTGATCGCCTGATAGAGCCCCGCCCGGGATGCGATCCCGCGCGCCGACCGACCCTACCTCTCCGAGTACATCCATGACCGACCAAGCCCCCGCCCAATACGCCGGCCCGCAACGCGTGCTGTCCGGCGTCCAGCCGTCCGGCGCCCTGCACCTGGGCAACTACCTGGGCGCCCTGGTGAAGTTCGCCAGGCTGCAGCACGAGATCGACACCTTCATCTTCGTCGCCGACATGCACGCCATCACCGTCTGGCAGGAGCCGGCCCTGCTGGCCGCCCAGACGCGCGAGATCGCCGCCGCCTACCTGGCCTCGGGCCTGGACCCGGCCAAGGCCACCATCTTTCCGCAGTCGGCGGTGCCCGAGCACGCCGAACTGGCCTGGGTGTTCAACTGCGTCGCCCGCCTCGGCTGGCTCGACAAGATGACCCAGTTCAAGGAGAAGAGCGGCAAGCACAAGGAGCGCTCGAGCGTCGGCCTCTACACCTATCCGGTGCTGCAGGCGGCCGACATCCTGGTCTACAAGGCGACCCATGTGCCGGTCGGCGAGGACCAGAAGCAGCACCTCGAACTGTCCCGCAACATCGCCCAGAAGTTCAACCACGACTTCGCCGCGCCCGGCTGCTTCCCCCTGCCTGAACCCCTGATCCAGGGGCCGGGCGCGCGGATCATGTCGCTGCGGGATGGCCTGGCCAAGATGAGCAAGTCCGACCCCTCGGACCTGTCGCGCATCAACCTGACCGACGACGCCGACACCATCGCCGCCAAGGTCCGCAAGGCCAAGTCCGATCCCAATCCCCTGCCGGAAACGGTGGAGGAGCTGAAGGACCGCCCCGAGGCCGACAACCTGGTCGGCATCTATGCGGCGCTCGGCGGGGTGACCAAGGAGGCGGTGCTCGGCCAGTTCGGCGGCCAGGGCTTCGGGGCCTTCAAGCCGGCCCTGGCCGATCTGGCCGTCGCCTCCCTGGGGCCGGTCAGCGAGGCCATGCGCCGCTATCTCGATGACCCGGCCGAGATCGACCGCATCCTCGCCGCCGGCGCCGCCAAGGCCCGCGAAGCCGCCGCCCCGACGGTGGCGGAGGTCAAGAAGCTTGTGGGGTTCTGGGGCGCCTGAGGCGCCCCAGAACCCCTTTCTCGATCACGGACGCAAAAAACTGCGTCTGATTGATTGACCAAAAATACAACTTCAGGTCACAGTCCCCTCCATTCCCGTGAGGAGAGACTCAGATGGCCCATATGCTCAGCCTATCCGCCGCCGCCGCCCGGCCGGCCGCGAACTGGCGCACCGACGCCGCCGCCCTTCGCGCCATCGCCCAGATGGCGGTCAACGTCGAGCTGTTCACCATCCCGCTCTACATGACGAGCCTCTATTCCATTCAGGGCTTCCACCCGATCACCGGGGCCGGCACGAACTTCTACCAGGGCCGCCTGTGGGCCGGCGCCAAGACCACGGCCGAGCCGCACAGCGCCAACGACAAGGCCTTCAACATCGTCTTCTCAGTGTTCATCCAGGAGATGCTGCACCTGCAGATGGCGGCCAACATGGCCACCGTCGTCGGCGTCGACCCGACCTTCACCGGCGCCCCGCTGCAGGACGACAACGGCGGCTGGCTCTGCTACGGCCCCGACAAGAGCGTCATCCCCGGCATCATCGACCTGAAGGACACTAAGGCCCACGAGGACGTGGCGGTGAACATCGGCGTGCTCGACGAGACCGCCCTGCGCCTGTTCCTGGCCATCGAGCAGCCGGAGGTCGACGCCCGGGCTAACATCAAGCCGGACAAGATCAAGGACTACTTCCCGACCGTCCCCTTCAAGGACTGGAAGTACGGCGATCCGCTGCCGCTGTTCGGCACCATCGGCTGGATGTACCAGTGCTACTACGACTACCTGAACCTTAAGTACGACGACGGCTCGTCCCTGTGGTCGAAGGTGTTCAACGGCAAGGCCGTGCAGAACGACCTGTTCAACAGCTCCGGGGCCGGCGGCCATCCCATGCGCGAGTTCATGGGCTTCGAGACCACCATCGCCCTGACCTACCCCGACATCGCCTTCGAACAGATGGTCCAGATGATGGACGCCATCACCGACCAGGGCGAGGGCAATACCATCAACCGCGGCGGGGCCGGCCTGCTGAAGGCCGTCGAGCCCAAGTACCAGCCGAACGACGCCGCCCTGAAGTCGGACTATCCGAGCTACAGCGACGCCGGCAAACTCCTCCCGTCCGCCGACGCCGAGGCCCGCTACGGCAATGACGGCAAGGACCACTATGAGCGGTTCGGCGAGATCCAGGGCCTGCTGCACGACCTGGTCACCTGGCCGGAGTGGATCAAGCGCAATCCCACATGGACGGCCGAGATGCTGACCGGCCCGGGCTACGACCCCTCCAACCCCTACGGCCTGCCGACCCCGGCCGACGTGGCCGGGGCCCTCAACGCCCTGGCCGCCGACAAGGCCGGCAGCAAGGCCCTGCTCAGCCAGGCGGTGGTCGGCGCCATCCACGGCGTCACCTCGGTGCTGAACGGCTACTGGGCCGTGCCGGCCCCCGGAAAGACCGCGCCGCAGTTCCCCTTCCCGTCGATGAGCGGTTCGGGCGACCGGATGAGCACCGCCTGGGCCATCCTCGGCGAGACGCCGGACCTGTCGCTCAGCCTGCCGCCGCCGGCCAGCGACGCCCTCTACCACAGCTGCCAGGGCCTCGATTTCAACGGCGATGGGACCAATAGCTGCGCCCAGGTCGAGGTCTTCCACAGCTGCCGGGGCTCCAACCTCTGCCGCGCGACCGGCGGCTGCGGCTTCGTGCAGCCGACCACCGGCGGCGGCAGCTGCGGCTCGGCCGTGGCTACGCGCGCCCCGGCCGCCAGCTGCAGCGCCAGCGGCTGCGGCGCGCCGGCCGACGCCTCGCCGGCTCCGGCCGCCCCCGACCCGACGAAAAAGCCGGTTACCGCCGGCTGCGGGCCGCCGCCCGTGGACAGCACCCTCTACTCGGCTCCGGGCGACAACAAATGCGGCAGCTTCGGCGGCTGCGCGGTGCCGATCTCGGCCTCGCAGGTCTTCCCCAAGGCCGGGACCATGCAGCTGTTCGACTTCGTCGACGAACCGGGCGTGGGCTGGAAATCGAAGCCCCTCATCGGCCCCGACGCCGAACTCAAGTTCAGCTACGGCGAGAAGGTGCATGACGTCGCCTGGCGGGCCTTCAGCGCGGTGATGACGGCGCGCGGCAAGACCCCGCCGGCCAATCCGCCGCCGTCGGACAACATCCGCCTCGCCTTCCCGCCCTCGACCTGAGGGACGGCAGAGTGCGTAGCGTAACCCCACGTCTCGGCCTCCCCCTCCTGGGGGACGGCCTTGGCCTGCGGGATGAGCATTTCGGCCACCTGATGCGCAGCCCCCCGGAACGCTGGGGCGCCGACTGGTTCGAGATCATCAGCGAGAACTTCATCGGCCACCACGGCTGGGCGGCGCGGGTGCTGGAACATGTCGCGGCGCACCGGCCGGTGGTCATGCACGGGGTCTCCCTGTCGATCGGTTCGACCGACCCCCTGGACCTCGCCTACCTCAAGGGCCTGGCCGACCTCGCCGCGCGGGTGAAGCCGGCCTGGATCTCCGACCACCTGTGCTGGACCGGCGTCGGCGGCAGGAACAGCCACGACCTCCTGCCCATGCCCCTGACCGAGGCGGCGCTGGTCCACGTCGCCGACCGGGTGCGGGCCGTGCAGGACATCCTGGGCCGGCCGCTGGTCATCGAAAACCCCAGCAGCTACCTGGAATATTCGGCCAGCCAGATGCCCGAATGGGCCTTCCTCGGCCGGCTGGCCGAGGACACCGGCTGCGGCCTGCTGCTCGACTGCAACAACGTCCACGTCAGCGCATTCAACCACCGTTTCGATCCGGTCGCCTACATCCAGGCCCTGCCGGCCGACCACATCGTCCAGGTCCATCTGGCGGGTCCCAGCGACGGCGGCGATCATCTGATGGACACCCACGACCACCCGGTGCCGGACGCCGTCTGGCCGCTCTACGCCCTGGCCCAGCGGCGCACCGGCGGCGTCTCCACCCTGCTGGAATGGGACGCCTCGATCCCGCCCTACGACGAGCTGCTGGCCGAACTGGCCAAGGCCCGCCTCCACCGCGATGTCCGCGAGGCCGCTGTTGCCTGATCTGATCGACCTCCAGACCGCCCTGCAGCAGGCGGTGACCGGCCCCCGGCCGGAGACCTGGACCAGGGCCGGCGCCCTGCTGGCCCCCTCGCCGATGAGCCCCGAGCGGCGGCTGTCCCTCTACGCCCGCGGCTATCGCGCCCGGCTGCAGGACAGTCTGCGCCGCGAATACCCAGCCCTCTGCGCCCTGATGGGCCCGGTGGTCTTCGACCTGTTCGCCGAGGGCTATATCGAGGCCTGCCCCCCGACTTCGCCCAGCCTGCATCTGCTGGGCGCGGAATTCCCCGCCTGGCTGGAGCAGACCCGGCCGCCGCATGTCGTCCCCGGCGACGTCGAGGCCCTGCCGGCCCAGCTGGCCCGGCTGGAGCGGGCCTGGTCCGGGGTGCTGCGCGCGCCGGGGCCCGAGGGCCGGCCGCCGCCGCCTTCCGACCTGCTGCTGCAGCCGACCGGCCGGCTGAGGCTGCCGCAGACCACGGTGCTGATGGCGCTGGACTTCGACTTCGCCCCGCTGCTGGCGGCGGTGGCCGACGGCGACCCGCCCCCGACCCCGGAAACCCGCCCGACCCTGGTCGCCATCGCCCGGGGGAACTGGCGCGTCCGGCTACATACCCTGGGCCCCGGCCGCTTCGCCTGGCTGCGGGCCCTGGGTCACGACGGCGCCTCGGCGCTAAAAGCGGCCGCCACGGCAGCGCGCGGCGAAGACCCCGGCCGCCTGCTGGCCGACCTCGTCCTCTGGCTGCCACTGGCCATCCAGGCCGGGTTGGTGATCGCGGACTAAGCGCGCCCCTCAGATTTTGGCAGGAATGATCACCGGCAGGCTCTCATAGCCCTTCACGAAGCTGGAGAAGACCCGCCGGGGTTCGCCGACCACCTCGATGCGGGGGAAGCGTTTCAGCACCTCTTCCCAGACGATGCGCAGCTGCAGTTCGGCCAGCCGGTTGCCGACGCAGCGGTGGATGCCGAAACCGAACGACAGGTGATGGCGCGGCCGCTCGCGGTCGATGATGAAGGCGTTGGGGTTGTCGATGACGCCCTCGTCGCGGTTGCCCGAGACGTACCACATGACGACCTTGTCGCCCTTCTTGATCAGCTTGCCGCCGACCTCGGTGTCGGCCACGCAGGTCCGCCGCATGTGGGCCAGGGGCGTCTGCCAGCGGATGATCTCGGAAACCATCGACGGGATCAGGGCCGGGTTGGCGCGCAACTTGTCGTATTCGGCCGGGTTCTGGTTCAGGGCCAGAAGGCCGCCGGTGATCGAGTTTCGCGTCGTGTCGTTGCCGCCGACGATCAGCAGGATGATGTTGCCCAGGTACTCCATGGGCTCCATGTTTTTGGTGCTCTCGCCGTGGCAGAGCATGGAGATCAGGTCCGGCTGCGGCGGGGCGCCCACCCGCTCGTTCCACAGGCGGGTGAAGTATTCGAGGCACCCTAGCAGTTCAAGCTGGCCCTCCTCCTCGGTCTCGACCACGCCCTGGCCCGGGATGGCGGTGGCGACGTCGGACCAGCGGGTCAGCTTGCGCCGGTCCTCCCAGGGGAAATCGAACAGGGTCGCCAGCATCTGGGTGGTCAGCTCGATGCTGATGCGATCGACCCAGTCGAATTCCTCGCCGATCGGCAGTTCGTCGAGCAGGGCGGCCGCCCGCTGGCGGATGACCGGCTCCAGCTCCATCAGCCGCTGCGGGCTGACCGAGGGGCTGACCGTCTTGCGCTGCACATCGTGCTTGGGCTGATCCATGGCGATGAACATCGGCAGCATGAAATCAGGGTTGAAGTCGGCCAGGGTGATGCCGCCCAGGTGGGCGTCGCTGCTGAAGGCCTGGTGATTGGTGTCGACCGCGACGATGTCCTCGAACCTCGTCACCGACCAGTAGGGGCCCCATTCGCTCTCGGGGGTGTAGTGGACCGGGTCCTCCCGGCGCAGGCGTTCGAACACCGGCCAGAAGCTGTCGTCCTTGAACCGGTCGGGCAGGCCCGGGTTCAGCTCGGCCAGCGGGGTGGCTTGGGCGGCGGCGCGATCTGCCGCCTGCTTGTCGAAGGTTCCGTCAGCCATGGCGGCCTCCTTTAGGCGCGGGCGGGGATGACGACGGGAAGGGTGTCGTAGCCCTTCACGAAGCTGGAATAGACGCGGGTCGGCTCGCCGACCACGTCGATGCGGGGGAAGCGTTTCAGCACCTCTTCCCAGACGATGCGCAGCTGCATCTCGGCCAGCCGGTTGCCGACGCAGCGGTGAATGCCGAACCCGAAACTGAGGTGATGGCGCGGCCGTTCGCGGTCGATGATGAAGGCGTCGGGATTGTCGATCACCGTGGCGTCGCGGTTGCCCGAGACATACCACATGACCACCTTGTCGCCCTCCCGGATCAGCTTGCCGCCGACCTCGGTGTCCTGGGTGCAGGTCCGGCGCATGTGGGCCAGCGGCGTCTGCCAGCGGATGATCTCGGAGACCATCGAGGGGATCAGCGACGGGTCGGCCCGCAGCTTGTCGTACTCCGCCGGGTTCTGGTTCAGGGCCAGCAGGCCGCCGGTGATCGAGTTGCGGGTGGTGTCGTTGCCGCCGACGATCAGCAGGATGAGGTTGCCGAGGTACTCCATCGGCTCCATGTTTTTCGTGCTCTCGCCATGGGCCAGCATCGAGATCAGGTCGTTGCGCGGCGGGGCATTGATCCGCTCGTTCCACAGCCGGGTGAAGTAGTCGAGGCACTCGCGCAGCTCGGTCCGGCGCGCCTCCTCGCTCTCGACGATGCCGTTGCCGGGAATGGCGGTGGCGACGTCGGACCAGCGGGTCAGCTTGCGACGGTCCTCCCAGGGGAAGTCGAACAGGGTGGCCAGCATCTGGGTGGTCAGCTCGATACTGATGCGATCGACCCAGTTGAACTCTTCCCCGACCGGCAGTTCGTCGAGCAGCCTGCCGGCCCGCTCGCGGATCACCGGCTCCAGCAGCATCAGATTGGTCGGGCTGACCACCGGGCTGACGGTCTTGCGCTGCACGTCGTGCTTGGGCGGGTCCATGGCGATGAAGTTCGGCAGGATGAAGTCGGGCTTGGGATCGCGGATGGTGATGCCGCCCCGGAAGGCGTCCGAACTGAAGGCCTGGTGGTTGCTGTCGACGGCGACGATGTCGTCGAACCGGGTGATCGACCAGTAGGGACCCCATTCGCTGTCAGGGGTGTAGTGGACCGGGTCCTCCTGACGTAGCCGCTCGAACACCGGCCAGAAGGTATCGTCCTGGAAACGGGCCGGATCGCCGGGGTTCAGCTGGTCCAGGGGGGTCGACCAGGCCTGGGCGCGCGCCGCGGCCAGCTTGTCGAACGATCCATCCGCCATGGCGGCCTCCCTTATCTTGTCATTGTTCACATAGGGCCACGGAATGGGTCAGCCCTCAAGAGCGCAGCGCCGGACGCGAAAAACCCCGCCGTCGGAGGACGGCGGGGCTTCCCTGGAGGTTTGGTTTGGCGAAGAGCCGGTCAGCTGGCCCGGGCGTAGACCTGCCGGGCCGGGGCCGCGGTGGCGGACGCCGCGTTGACCTTGAAGCGGCGGATCAGGGCGCCGAGCTGCTCGGCCTCCTGGCGCATCAGGTGCGAGGCGGCCGTCGATTCTTCGACCATGGCGGCGTTCTGCTGGGTCATCTGGTCCATGCGGTTGGCCGAGACGGTGACCTCGCGCAGGCCCAGCGACTGTTCGCGGACCGAACCGGTGATCTCGGTCATCAGGGCGGTGACATCGCCGACCCGGGCCACGATGCGGTCCAGGGCCGCGCCGGCCTGGCCGACCAGGTCGACCCCGGCGTTGATCTGCTGGCTGGAGGCGGCGATCAGGGCCTTGATCTCCTTGGCGGCGCCGGCCGAGCGCTGGGCCAGGGCCCGCACCTCGGAGGCGACGACCGCGAAGCCGCGACCGGCGTCGCCGGCCCGGGCCGCTTCGACCCCGGCGTTGAGCGCCAGCAGGTTGGTCTGGAAGGCGATCTCGTCGATCACCCCGATGATCTGGGTGACGTGGCGCGAGCTCTCCTCGATGCCGGCCATGGCGGTGACGGCGCGGCGCACCACCTCGCCCGAGCCGCGGGCGTCGGCCCCCGTCTCGGTGACCACCAGGTCGGCCTTGCCGGCTCCCTCGGCGGCGCGGGCGGCGGCGGCGCTGATCTGTTCCAGGGCCGCGGCGGTCTGTTGCAGGCTGGCGGCCTGGTCCTCGGTGCGGCGGGCCAGGTCGTCGGCGGCGGCGCTGGTCTCGCCGGTCGCCGATTCGATGGTCGTGGCGCGGTCGGCGATGGTGCGGATGACGCCGGCCAGTTCCAGGACGGTGTTGTTGAAGTCGTTGCGCAGGCCTTCGTAGGCGGCGGCGAACGGCGTGTTCAGCTTGAAGGTCAGGTCGCCCTTCGACAGGCGGCTGAGACCCTCGGCCAGGCCTTCGACGACCTGGGCCTGTTCCTGGCTCGACTGAGCCCGGCGGGACTCCTCGCCGGCCCGGGCCTGGTCCTGCTGGGCCACCTGGGCGTCATGCTGGGCGGCCATTTCGGCCAGCCGCAGCTGGTTGTCGCGGAACACCACCAGCGAGCGCACCAGGGCGCCCAGCTCGTCGCCCCGCTTGAGGCGGTCCAGGTTGATGCTGTTGTCGCCGCCGGCCAGGGTTTCTGTGGCGCCGGCGATGCGGGTGACGTCCTTGCGGATGACCATGACCAGCATGAAGGCCAGCGCCGCCACGCCCACCAGGGTCAGGGCGACCATGATCATGGCCACGGTGCTGATCGTCTTGGCCTGCGACACCGACGCCTCGGCGCGGGCGACGGAGGCCGAGCTGACGCTGGCGGCCGCCTTGTCGAGGGTGCCGGTCATCTTGACGTAGGCCTCCTCGAAGGGAACCGTGAACTGGGCCGCCGTGGCGGTGTCGACCTCGAGCATGGACATGACCACGCCGACGGCGTCCTCATAGTCCTTGAGGTCCTTCTTCAGCCCCGTGAGCGCCACCTGCTCCTTCGAGCCGGGCGCGGTCTTGGCGTGGGCCTTGTCGACCGCCTTCTTGATTTCGCCGATCTCGGTGGTCAGGGCCTCGACCCGGCCGGAGATGGTTCCGGTCTCGATACCGGCCGACTGGCGGGTCAGCAGCAGGTAGAGCTCCCCGTGGGCCGAACGGATCCGCTGGGAGATGGTCGCCAATTCCAGACTGGCCGGCGCATCGACCTCGACGACGTGGGTGAGCACGTTTCGCTGGTTGGCGTTCATCCACCAGGAACCACCGGCCACTAGGGCCAGGGCGATGATGGCCAACATCGGCGCGAGCCCGATCTTGATGGCTAGCGGAGCGTCGGCGAGCCTTGGCATACCCATGACTGATGAAATCCCCTGATCCCGAGTGGCGCCAAAGTCGAACAAGAGAGTAAGTTCAAGGTTAAAGCGCCGGGCGCCATGACGTTTTATTTCCCGCCAAGCGGGAAGGGGCGCCCCAAACGCGAAGGGCGCCCTTGGGGGGCGCCCTTGATACGTCCGCCGGATTGGAGGGCGGATGCGCGGAGGTCACAGGGACATCCGCGCGCGTCTTGAGTGTGATCAGGCGCCGGTGAAGCGCAGCGGCACGCGGATGACGCCCGACTTGCCACCCATGGGCAGCGCGCCGGCGACGCAGACGGCGGCGGCTTCAAAGCCCTTGGACGGGACTTCGCTTTCGACAACCTTGCAGTTGGAAAGCTTGCCGTCGGCGGCGGTGCATTCGAGGGTGACCTTGGCGGCCTGGCGCACGTTGGCGTGCTTCTCCAGGCATTTGGTCATTTCGGCCTGAAGATTGCCGGCCGAACTCGGACCGGCGACGGCCAGCATGCCGAGAGCCGCGACGGCCGTAAGGATGATCTTTTTCATGAACTAAGCGCCCCTTCTGAGCTTGGTAGGTGAATGAGGCTGGCAATAGCGCGAAAGTCCTTAAGGCCCACTTACGGCGCGAAAAGAACATTCGGGTTTTGCTTCAAAGGCCCGTGGGGGCTTGTTCGGGCGCGCGCCGCGTCCCATGTTCCGGTCATGTTCATCCAGACTGAAGCCACGCCCAATCCGGACGTGATGAAGTTCCTGCCCGGCCGCGAGGTCCTGGGGACCGGCAGCCGTGAGATCGCCAGCCCTGAAGAAGCGATTGTCTCGCCGCTGGCCACCGCCCTGTTCGCGCTGGGCGACGTCACCCGCGTCTTCCTCGGCCCTGACTTTCTGACCGTGACGCGCAGCGACGAGATCGAATGGGCCCACCTGAAGGCGCCGATCCTGGCCGCCATCATGGACCACTACACCTCCGGCCAGCCGATGCTGACCGCCGGCGGGGCGCAGGACGAGGCGGGGGACGACACCGTCTACGACGAGGACACGCTGCAGATCGTCGCCGAGATCAAGGACCTGCTGGACACCCGCGTGCGCCCGGCCGTGGCCCAGGACGGCGGCGACATCGTCTTCAACCGCTTCGACGTCGAGAGCGGCACCGTCTATCTGCACATGCGCGGCGCCTGTTCGGGCTGCCCCTCCTCGGCCGCCACCCTGAAGGCCGGCGTCGAGAACATGCTGCGCCACTATGTGCCCGAGGTGATGCGGGTCGAGCAGACCCTCTAGGTCGGCCATCGATCGGCGGCTATAGCCACATCCATCGTTACCGATGGAGCCTGCCATGTCCTCGCCGCTGCCGGACGCCTGCCTCGACCAGATCTTCCGCGACGCCCGCACGCGCAACGGCTGGGACCCCGCGCCGCTCGCCGAGGTCCTGATTCGGGCGGTCTACGATCTCGCCCGTCTGGGCCCGACCAGCGCCAACTGCAGCCCGGCCCGCTTCGTCTTCGCCACCAGCGAAGAAGCCAAAGAGACCCTGGCCGCCTGCGCCTCGGCCACCAACGGCGCCAAGATCCGCCAGGCGCCCTGCACGGTGATCATCGGCCACGACCTGGAGTTCATGGATCGCATCCCTGATCTGTTCCCGCACAACCCCGGGGCCAAGGACTGGTTTCCCAAGGGCTCCGAGCTGGCCGAACGCACGGCGTTCAGGAACGGAACCCTGCAGGGCGCCTATCTGATCATCGCCGCCCGCTCGCTCGGCCTCGATTGCGGCCCGATGAGCGGCTTCAACAACGCCAAGGTCGACGAGGCCTTCTTCGCCGGCACGACGGTGAGGTCCAACTTCATCTGCTCGCTCGGCCACGGGACCGACAAGGACCTGTTCCCCCGCGGCCCGCGCCTGAGCTTCGAAGAGGCCTGCAGCTTCGCCTAGCGCGATCACCGCCTGCGGCATACCCTGTCTTCAAAACAGCGCTCGGGGAGGGCGTGTCATGAAGCTGCTGGGCAAGATTCTGCTGGGCCTCGTCGCCCTGGTCCTGGTTGTCGCCATCGTCGGCTGGCTGTCCCTGCGGCGGGGCGAAATCCCCTGGGCGACGCTGGAGGCCAAATACGCCAACGCGGAGAGCCAATGGGTCGACCTGCCCGGCGGCGTCCGAGCCCACTACCGCGACCAGGGCAATCCGGACGGGCCGGTGCTGGTCCTCGTCCACGGCTTCGCCGCCAACCTCGAAACCTGGGAGCCCTGGGCCCAGCGGCTGGGCAAGGACTACCGTATCGTCAGCCTCGACCTGCCCGGCTTCGGCCTGACCCGCGCCCCGGAGGGCTACCGCCTGACCCCGACCGCCTTCGACGACACGGTCGAGGGCCTCGCCGATCACCTGAAACTCGGCCGCTTCACCCTGGCCGGCAATTCCATGGGCGGCGGCGTCGCCTGGCAGTATGCGCTCAAGCACCCGGGCCGCCTCGACGGGCTGGTGCTGGTCGACGCCGCCGGCTTCCCGGAGAAGGCCCAGAAGGGCTCGCCCGTCGCCTTCAAGATCCTGCGCAATCCGGTCGGCCGCTTCCTGCTGGGGGACCTCGACACCACCCGGCTCACCGCCCAGGGCCTGCGCTCGGCCTTCGAACCGCAACCGGACCTGGCCACCGACGCCATGGTCGCCCGCTATGTCGAGATGGGCCGCGCTCCCGGTCACAAGGACATTGTCCTGGGCATGATGGCCGACCCGGCCGGTCCCCGCTTCGCCGATCCGGCCCAGCTGGCGACGATCAAGGTCCCGACCCTGATCCTGCACGGCGACACCGACAAGCTGATCAGCCCCGAGGCTGGCCGCAAGTTCGCCGCCGCCATCCCCGGCTCGACCCTGATCCTCTATCCCAGGATCGGCCACATCCCGATGGAACAGGCCGCCGACCAGTCGGCCGCCGACCTCGACGCCTGGCACAGGCAGAAGGTCAGGGCTCCGCTGAAGCCCTGACCGCTACGGCTTGGGGCCGATGTACTTGTCGACGAAGGCCAGCATCTCGTTCAGCGCCTTGATGTCCTCGGACTCGGCCCAGCCGCCATGTCCCTGGCCCTCGTAGCGGGTGAACGTCACAGACCGGCCAGCCTTCTTCAGCGCCTTCTCCATGATCTCCGACTGTTCGATCGGCACGTTCCAGTCCTGATCGCCGTGGACCAGCAAGACAGGGGGGCCGTATCCCGTCGCATAGGTCGCCGGCGAGGCGGCCTTGAGCATGGCTTCGTCGGCCTTCGGATCGCCGACCGACTTCAGCCAGTAGGCATAGCGCGGCGAGTCGGTGTCGAACGTCTCCTTCTCCCACTTCTGGCTGCGCACCAAGTCGGACAGGCCGGCGCGGGAGACCACGCATTTGAACAGGTCCGGCCGTCGGGCCCCGCCCTGCAAGGCGACGTAGCCACCATACGAGGCGCCGACGATACAGATCCGGGCGGGATCGACCTTGCCCTGCTTGATCAGGGCCTCGACGCCGTCGAGCACGTCGTCCTGCATCCGCTGGCCCCACTGGCGATAGCCCTGCTCGGCGAAGCCGGCTCCGAAGCCGCCGGAGCCGCGGAAATTGGGCTGGAAGACGACGTAGCCGCGGCTGGCAAAGGCCTGGCCCCAGCGATCGAAGGCCAGATAGTCGCGCACCTCCGGGCCGCCGTGCGGCATGACGATCAAGGGTGGCAGCCCCTGGCCCTTCTGGGCCGGCGGGGGCGTTGTCAGATAGCCGCCCAGCTCGACGCCGTCGCGCGCCGACCACCGCCAGGGCGCCATGACCCCCATCCGGTCGGGAGCCAGTTTCGGCCACTGGGCGCCCAGCAGCTCCACCTTGCCGGCCTTGCGGCTGTAGAGGTAGAGCGAGCCCGGCTCGTCAGGCCCGCTCACCGCAAGCACCTGAACGCCGCCGTCGCGGGACTGCGAGGTCATGACGATGTTGCGCTGGCCCTCGAAAAACCTGTCGACCGCCTCGGCCTCGGTCCGGTGGCCCTTGTCGAGGTATTCGCAACGATAGGTTTCGGCCCAATAACAAACGGCAGCCAATGAGCCGTCTTCGTACTGGATGATGTCGCTGACATCGTACCTGGGGTTGGAGAACAGCCTCTCGCCCATGGTCTTGGTGACGAAGTCGTAGAGCCGAAGTTCCCGGGTGTCGCCCTTGCTGCGGTCCTTGGCCGGAGCGGACACGAAGAGGGTCCCGGGCTTGTCGGTGGCCCCCAGCACGTCCAGATCCTGTACGACCGGCAGGTCGCGCTCACGGACGGAGAACAACTCGCGCCAGGCCGTCTGGCCCTCTGTCCGGCCCATGACCCGCAGCCCGCCCCTGCGGCCGTAGACATCGTAGCGCAGAATGGCCTTGCCCTTGCGGTCGACGACCCAGCCGCGGGTGCGATCCTCGCCCGTCTCGACGATCGTGGCCTCACCCGTGACGATGTCGATCTTCTGCAGGTGCAGAGGGCGCGGGAACGGGGAATAGGTGTTGCCGCCGAGCGGGAAACCCTCGACCGCCAGCACATGGGTGGGATCATCGACGAGAGGGTCCAGAATCCGGTGCGTGCCGACCCCGCTGGTCGACATGCCATAGCCTTCCAGCGGCCGGATCGGCGACTTCAAGGGGATTCGCCGCACTGCGCCGCCGGCGCGCGGGACGGCGTAGAGGATGCGGCTTTCGCTGCCGACTGAGTCAGCGACCTGCTTGCCGTCCTTTTCCTTCAGCGCGATCTTTCCGGCGGCATCCTTGGTCATCCGAAGGCCGCTGTGCAGGAACAGCAGGGTGTCGTCGGTCTTCCAGTAGACTTCCTGGATGGTCGAGAGGTCGAAGCCGGGAGCGTTGAAAATCTCCGTGCGGCTCCGCCCTTCCAGATCAATGATCACCAGTCGGTCCTTGTTGACCACCCGCTGGACCAGGGCCAGGTAGCGACCGGAGGGCGAGACCTCGGCGCTTAACCGGCGACGCGCAAACAGCTCCTCGGCCTTCAAGGGACCGGCCGCGACCGGCGCAGCGGCCGGCTGGGCCTGGACGGCGACACCGCCTGCACCGACCAGACTGGCGACCGCGACCAGCAGCCCGACGATCTTCTTCACTTCAACACCCCCTCAAGAAACCCGATGGCCCTGCTCAGCACCGTCATCGGCTGCTGCGGCGTCCAGCCCCTGTGGCCCAAGACCTTGACCTCCAGATCGTCGGCGCTCCTCCTGGCGACCTTCAGGGCGTCGCGCATGGTCTTGGACTGGTGGGGATCGACGATGTCGTCCTTGTCGCCTTGGATCAGCAGCACCGGGTGCAGAGGCGCTGGGCTCAGCGATCCCACTCATAGTGGTCGCGCACCTCGGGCCCGCCGCGGAGCGGCCGATGAAGGCGGGGCTTCCGCGGCGGCGACCGGATCAGGTGTCAGGGCCGGCGGGACGAACCCCGCGCCGGCCATGGCGGCCGCAAGCTGGCGACGTGCAGGCTTCACCCCGAAACGCTCCCCCCAAGAACTGCCCGCGAGGTTGCAACCGGCGCTTTCACGCGTCAAGGCGGCTCAATTCGCGAGCATCAAGAAGGTGCGCGGTCTGCACGCCCTCACAGCATCGAGGGAATCACCCGGTCCGGCGGCCGGTGGCCGTCCATGAAGGTCTTGATGTTGACGATGACCTTCTCGCCCATGTCGATCCGCCCCTCGACCGTGGCCGAGCCCATGTGCGGCAGCAGCACGACGTTGGGCAGCTTGAGGAGCTTGGGATTGATCGCCGGCTCGTGCTCGTAGACGTCCAGGCCCGCCCCGGCGATGTCGCCGCGCGACAGCATGTTGGCCAGGGCCCCCTCGTCGATCACCTCGCCCCGCGCCGTGTTGACGACGATGGCGTGGCTCTGCAGCAGCTTGAGGCGGCGGGCCGACAGCAGGTGGTAGGTGGCCGGGGTGTGGGGACAGTTGACCGAGATGACGTCCATCCGGGCCAGCATCTGGTCGAGGCTCTCCCAGTAGGTGGCCTCCAGCTCCTCGGCGACGCGGGGGCTGACGGGCTTGCGGTTATGATAGTGGATCGACAGGCCGAAGGCCTTGGCGCGGCGGGCCAGGGCCTGGCCGATGCGGCCCATGCCGATGATGCCCAGCCGCTTGCCCCAGATGCGGCGGCCCAGCATCCAGGTCGGCGACCAGCCCTGGAATTCGCCGTTCTGGACGACGTTGGCGCCCTCCACCACCCGGCGGCTGGCGGCCATGATCAGGCCCATGGTCAGGTCGGCGGTGTCCTCGGTCAGGACGCCGGGGGTGTTGGTGACGATGATGCCGCGCTGGTTGGCGGTGGCGACATCGATGTTGTCGACGCCCGCGCCGAAGTTGGCGATCAGCTTCATCCGCTCGCCGGCCCGCGACAGCAGGCGGCTGTCCAGCCGGTCGGTGATAGTCGGCACCAGCACATCGGCCCGGCCGAGCGCGTCCAGCAGCTGTTCGCCGCCCATCGGCTTGTCGTCGAGATTGAGCTCGGTATCGAACAGCTCGCGCATCCGGGTTTCCACCGGATCGGGCAGCTTGCGGGTGACGATGACTTTAAGTCGTTTGGCGGCCATGACGCAGTCGATTGGAGCAAGGGGCTGCGCCCGGATGGGCGTCACCGCGACAGATAAAGCGCGCGGGCCCCGAGTGAAACCCAAATGCGTACGCAGGGGCGAAATGAGCGAACTTTGATCAATGCCCATTTTCCAAGGTTTCGCCTCGGGGCTCCCTTCTCCCCTTGTGGGAGAAGGTGGCGCGAAGCGCCGGATGAGGGGTCGATGACTCTTTGACGCTGCGATGGGGGGGCGACAGGCCGTGTCGGCGGCCGGTGCGACCCCTCATCCGTCGGCTTCGCCGACACCTTCTCCCACAAGGGGAGAAGGGAGCCCCGAGGCGCACTCACCAAGTGTCCGCGCCCATCTCAACGAAGCCTTCACCATGTTGTAGCCGTTTAGGGCCTGATTCCGTTTCGAGCCAACCCATGCGCGCCCTGCCCGTCATCCTGCTGAGCACCTGCCTGATCACGGGCTGCGGCGAGGCGGAGGCGACCAAATGCAAGACACGGTCGGGGTTTCCGGTGCCGCGCTTCGTTTCCCTGAAGTCCGGCGAGGTCAACGCCCGCAAGGGGCCGGGCGAGGATCACCGCATCCTCTGGGTCTGGCGGGTGCGCAACATGCCGCTGATGGTCGTCGCCGAGAGCCGCGAATGGCGCAAGGTCCGCGCGCCCAACGGCGACGAGGCCTGGGTCAAGGCCCAGATGGTCGACGGCGGCAGTTCGGTGATGCGCACCAAGGCCGGCGACCTGCCCCTGCTCGACAAGCCGAAAGAGGGCGCGAAGGTCGTCGCCTATCTGCGCTCCGGCGCCGTGGCCATCCAGGTCAAGCACAGGGACGGCTGGAACCAGCTCAAGGCCGGCGGCGAAGAGGGCTGGGCCCCGGCCGGCGAGGTCTGGGGCGGCGGCCCGGCCCCCGACTGCAAGGGTGTTACAGTTCCGGCGGGTTGAGGCCGGCAGTTGAGGCAAGTTGGGGGCCGTGCTACCCCCCGCCCCCAAACCAAGGCTGCAAGGAACCGCCGCCCGACAGGCGGCATTGAAACTTCATGACCCAGGACCGCAAGTCTTCCTTCGACTACGACGATCTCATCGCCTGCGGGCTGGGGGAGATGTTCGGCGACGGCAACGCCCAGCTGCCGGCTCCGCCGATGCTGATGATGGACCGTATCACCCTGATCACCAACGAGGGCGGCCTCTACGGCAAGGGCGAGATCGTCGCCGAGCTGGATATCAATCCGGACCTCTGGTTCTTCAAATGCCACTTCATCGGCGACCCGGTCATGCCCGGCTGCCTGGGCCTGGACGCCATGTGGCAGCTGGTCGGCTTCTTCCTCGGCTGGTCGGGCGCCCCCGGCAAGGGCCGGGCGCTGGGCGTCGGCGAGGTCAAGTTCACCGGCCAGGTCACCCCGAACGTCAAGAAGGTGGTCTACCGCATCAATCTGAAGCGGGTGATCATGCGGAAATTGATCATGGGCATCGGCGACGGGGTTCTGGAAGCCGACGGCAAGCCTATCTATGAGGCCAAGGACCTGCGCGTCGGTCTGTTTGACCCCGCGACCATGGTCTGACGCGTCCAAAAGCAAAAACGCGCGTTTGTAGCGTCTAGGGAACAGCAAGGAGTCGCCATGCGGCGTGTCGTCGTCACCGGCATCGGTATCGTTTCGTCGATCGGCAACAATGCCAATGAAGTCCTCGCCTCGTTGCGGGAGGCCAGGAGCGGCGTGACCTTCGCCGCCGACTACGCCGAGCTGGGCTTCCGCTGCCAGGTCAAGGCCATCCCCGACATCGACTGGGAGTCGATGGTCGACCGCCGCGCCGCCCGCTTCCTGGCCGCCGGCACCGCCTACGCCCACATCGCCATGGACCAGGCCATCGCCGATAGCGGCCTGGAAGAGTCCGAGGTCTCCAACGAACGCACCGGCCTGATCGTCGGCTCGGGCGGCCCCTCGACCCGGGTCATCGTCGAGGCCGCGGCCACCACCCGCGAAAAGGGCCCCAAGCGCATCGGCCCGTTCGCGGTGCCGAAAGCCATGAGCAGCGGCCCCTCGGCCGTGCTGGCCACCTGGTTCAAGATCCGCGGCCTGAACTTCTCGATCAGCTCGGCCTGCGCCACCTCCACCCACTGCATCGGTTCGGCCTATGAGCAGATCGCCATGGGCAAGCAGGACGTCATCTTCGCCGGCGGGGCCGAGGAGGAGCACTGGACCCTGTCCAACCTGTTCGACGCCATGGGCGCCATGTCCTCGAAGTTCAACGACAGCCCGGCCAGGGCCTCCCGCGCCTACGACACCGAGCGCGACGGCTTCGTCATCGCCGGCGGGGCCGGCATGCTGGTGCTGGAAGAGTACGAACGGGCCAAGGCGCGCGGCGCCAAGATCTACGGCGAGATCGTCGGCTACGCCGCCAACAGCGACGGCTTCGACATGGTCGCCCCCTCGGGCGAGGGCGCCGAGCGCTGCATGAAGCTGGCCATCGACAGCGCCGGCGGCCGCAAGATCGACTACCTCAACCCGCACGGCACCTCGACCCCGGTCGGCGATTCCAAGGAGATGGGCGCGGTGCGCAACCTCTTCGGCGCCGACAAGGCCCCGCTGATCAGCTCGACCAAGTCCCTGACCGGCCACAGCCTGGGCGCCGCCGGCGCGCAGGAGGCGATCTATTCGATCCTGATGCTCAACAACGGCTTCGCCGCCCAGAGCGCCAACATCGAAAACCTCGACCCCGAGTTTGCCGACCTGCCGATCCTGACCAAGCGGTCGGACAAGCCGCTCGAAACGGTGATGAGCAACAGCTTCGGTTTCGGCGGCACCAACGGCTGCCTGATCATGGCGCGGGTGTAGGCAGGATAAGCGTGCCGCCGTTGCGTGTTCGAGCGGTTCCGGCGGAGAATGCCCGCCATGGCATTCTCGGACTACATCGTGTTTGCGGACGAAAGCGGCTCACCGGTCCTTGAGGGGCCAGATCCGACGTTTCCCGTCTTCGCGCTCAACTGCGTTCTGGTCTCGAAGACCAGCTATGCGCAGCAGATTGTGCCGGCGCTACAGACCTTGAAGTTCGACTTCGTTGGCCATGACCAGCTTGTACTTCACGAGCGGGACATTCGTCGGCAACAGAAGGACTTTGCATTCCTGCAAACCGGGCCGGAAGTCCGCGAGGCCTTTTTGGAGCGTATCAACGATCTGGTGCGAGACTCACCCATGGATGTGTTTGCCGGCATCATTCACAAGGTTCGCCTCAGCGCGAAATATGCGGACCCTTGGAGTCCGTATCAGATCGCGCTTCACTTTTGCTTGGAGAACCTTCTGGCCCGACTTACGCGATTGGGACAGGCTGGGCGCGTCGTCCACGTGATCTTCGAAAGTCGAGGGCGGAAGGAAGATACTGAGCTCGAACTTCAGTTTCGCCGCATCGTCAGCAACCAAGCAGGCTGGGGATACAAGCAGCCCGACTTCGCAACTCTGACCTGGGAACCGATCTTCACGGACAAAAAGTGCAATTCATCCGGGTTGCAGCTTGCTGATCTGATGGCCCGCCCGATCGGGCTGAAAGTTCTCCGGCCCCAACAGGAGAACCGGGCCTTCGACCTGATCCGCCCAAAGCTGGCAAACGGCGGGATGAAGATTTTCCCCTAGAAAGCAGAAAGGCCCCTGAGAAACCCAGGAGCCCATCGCCGACCGAGAAACCCCAGTCCATTTCGCCTTTGACATTACACCAAATGGCGGCCGAATTCAACGAATCGGTACGGCCGAGGTTCAGAATGACAACTACCGCCACAAGCAGCCGCCGCACCCTGATCCTTGGCTTCGCCGCCGCCTGCCTCGCGCCGCGCGCCCTCGCCCAGCCGCAGTTCATCACCCCGCCACTGGCGCCGCTGCGCATGGACGCCAGCCGGATCACCAAGATCACCGTCTGCCTGCGGCCGTTCCGGGCCGCCGGCCCGCGCCTCGACGTCGAGAAGGTCGGCCGCAAGCGGGTGGTGCACAACTACGGCCACGGGGGCAGCGGCTGGTCCCTGTCCTGGGGCTCGGCCCAGATCGCCACCGCAAAGGCCCTCGAGGGCGGCACAAAGAACGTCGCCGTCATCGGCTGCGGGGCCATCGGCCTGACCACCGCCCTGACCCTGCTGCGGGCCGGCGCCAAGGTGACCATCTACGCCAAGGACCGCGCGCCCTACACCCGCTCGGCTCGCGCCACCGGCACCTGGTCGCCCGACAGCCGCGTCGCCGACGCCGACAAGGTCGACGCCAGCTTCCCGGCCCTCTGGGAGGGCATGACCCGCGCCTCCTACGCCCACTGGCAGACCCTGGTCGGCCTTGACGGCGACCCGGTGACCTGGACCGACCGCTACACCCTGTTCGACGCCGATGGAGGCGGCGGCCCGCCGGTCAGCTTTCCCGAGCGGCCGACGACCGTTCCCGACATCCGCTTCTGGCGTCCCGAGCCCTATCCGGAGGGCATCGACCCGCGCTGGCGCAGCCTCGATCCGGCCCAGACCCCCTTCCCGGTCGGCCGGGTGCGCCACGGGACCTCGATGCAGTTCAACGTCGCCGAACTGGCCCACCAGCTGACCACCGACTTTTTGATGGAGGGCGGCCGGATCGAGACCATGACCTTCAACACCCCGGCCGATCTGGCGCGCCTCAAGCAGCCGGTGATCGTCAACTGCACCGGCTACGGCGCCCGTGCCCTGTGGAAGGACGAGACGGTGACGCCGGTGCGCGGCCAGATCACCTGGCTCGCCCCGCAGCCGGAGGTCCGCTACGGCCTCTACTATCGGCATGTGAACGTCCTGCCCCGGGCCGACGGAATCGTCGTCCAGTACGGCGGTCAGAACGAGATGTGGGGCTACGGCTCGGAAGACGAGACCCCCGACCTGGCCGAGGCGCAGGCGGCCATCGCCACCATCGCGCCCCTGTTCGAAGCGCCAAAGCCTCTATAAACCCGCCTCAAGAGATCGAGGAGACGCCGCATGGCCGACGAGTACAGCTTCCCCAAGGGTGACCTGATGGCCGGCAAGACCGGACTGGTCATGGGGGTCGCCAACCATAATTCCATCGCCTACGGCATCGCCAGCCAACTGGCCGCTCAGGGCGCCAAGCTGGCCTTCGCCTACCTGCCGGACATGGAAAAGCGCGTCCGCCCGCTCGGCGAGGCCATCGGCGTCACCGACTTCATCCCCTGCGAGGTGACCGACGACGCCTCGATGGACGCCGCCTTCGCCGACGTCGAAAAGCGCTTCGGCGGGCTCGATGTGCTGGTCCACTCCATCGCCTTCGCCAACAAGGACGAGCTCAAGGGCAGCTTCGTCGAGAACACCACGCGGGAGGGCTTCCTCACCGCCATGAACATCTCCGCCTTCAGCTTCGTCGACGCCGCCAACCGCGCTTCGAAGATGATGAAGCCGGGCGGCTCGATGGTCACCCTGACCTACCTGGGTTCGGAGCGGGTCATCCCCAACTACAACACCATGGGCGTCGCCAAGGCGGCCCTGGAAGCGGCCACCCGCTACATCGCCCGCGACCTCGGTCCCAAGGGCATCCGGGTCAACGCCATCTCGGCGGGGGCCATGCGCACCCTCAGCCTGGCCGGCATCAGCGGCGGCCGCGGCCTGCTCAGTCAGGGCCGGATGTTCAGCGCCCTGAAGGAAGACACCTCGATGGAAGGCGTCGCCGGTTGCGCCCTGTGGCTGCTGTCGGACCTCGGCCGCTCGACCACCGGCGAGGTCATCCACGTCGACGCCGGCTTCCACATGATCGGCCTGCCCGACGAGTTCGCGAATTTGGCAGGGTAAGAACGGTTCCTTCTCCCGCTTGTCGGGAGAAGGTGGCCCCGAAGGGGTCGGATGAGCAACTGTGTTTGGTTAAGCGGTGAGCTGTGTCCAGGGCTTGTTGTCTCTGAGCATGGCGTTGAGGGTGGTGAGCATTTTCCGGACGACGGCGAT